>JBDROD010000335.1:0-6950 GCA_043810415.1 Candidatus Zixiibacteriota bacterium
CCCAGATCGGACAAAAATGTTATGAGAAATTCAAGGGACGCACCCGGATGTGTCAATTCTGCCCTATCGCTGAGATTTTGGTCAAAGGCAAAAACAGCATTACCTATTTGGATCAGGACAATCGGGGAAATTATTACGAGCTCTCAGCTTCTTTGTTTCAAGATGAGAAGGGGGAAAAATTTGTCTTAGAAACGTTAAGAGATATAACCGAGCGAAAGAAGCTGGAGACACAGGTGGAGGAATACACACACAATCTGGAGAAAACCAATAGTGAGCTGGCTAACGCCCTTAAAAGTTTGAAGGAGACTCAATCGCAGTTGATCCAGGTGGAGAAGTTGGCTGCAGTTGGGCAGCTGGCGGCGGGAGTGGCGCACGAGCTGAACAATCCTCTGGGGGGTATTCTGGGTTATTCCCAGTTTGCCTTGGAGAAGATCGAACAGAAACCCGTTTCCCAATTCAATCCGGAGGACACCCAGAATCTGCGACAGTATTTGAAGGACATAGAACAGCAGACCAAGAAATGCCGGACCATCATCCAGAGCTTGTTGAAATTCAGCCGCGCATCAAAACATGAAGAGTTTGAGCCAATAGATATAGGACAGGTGCTAAAGGAGACCTTTATCTTCACCCGGCATCAGATAGTAAAAAACAAAGTGAAATTGGTACAGGAATTGGAGGAATCGCTGCCATTAATTGAGGGACATCCCAGCCAGCTCCAGCAGGTGTTCACCAATCTAATCTTAAACGCGGTCCAAGCCATGCCCGGGGGAGGTACATTGACCGTTCAAAGCAGAAAGGGGGAAGGGTCAAGAACCGTAGAGACATCCTTTACCGATACCGGGATGGGCATAGCGGAGGATAACTTGGACAAAGTATTTGAACCTTTCTTTACCACCAAGAAGGTGGGTGATGGAACCGGGCTGGGTCTTTCGGTAAGTTACGGTTTAATCAAAGATCATGGCGGTGAGATTCAGGTGAAAAGTCAAATGAATCAGGGGGCCACTTTTACCGTGATACTTCCGATTTCGGGAACAGAATCTCAATCTAACTCCGACAAGGGAAGAGAGTTGGTTACCTGTCAGTCGTATATTGAGAAAACATAGGCTGAACTCCCACCTGCTGATCATAGTTCCAGCCGGAGATATTTATGAGGTGAGAATTCAGATGTCGGTGCCGAGAAGAAAAATGTCCGAGTTGGTTAATCTGTGTAAAAAAAGGTAATGTTGTCATGAAGATTTTAGTGGCGGACGATGATCCCATTATACGCAAGCTTCTATCTGAGGTATTGACCAATGATGGTCATCAGGTAACTGCAACCTCAAATGGTGTTGAAGCTTTGGAAGAGACCGGAAGGCAAAATTTTCAACTTGTTTTTATGGATGTGCACATGCCGGTGATGAACGGATTGGAAACGCTCCTGGAGATCCGGGAGATCTTTCCGGAATTGCCGGTGGCGATGATGGATAGTTATCCGGATCAGCTGGCTCATCAGGCAAAAAGGGAAGGTGCTTTTACCTGTATCCATAAGCCCTTTGACCTGCACGAGATTCGAAGGATAATCCGGGAAGTGGAAAACCGGGTTTTAGATCAAAAGGTGAGTTAAATGCCGAACCAAACCCAGACCGTCAAAATCCTGGTGGTGGATGATGAGGAGATCATGCTCAAGCTGGCGTGTGATGCCCTCCGGAGTCAGGGACATCAGGTCATCGGAGCTTCCGGAGCTTTTGAAGCTTTGGACAAGCTGAAGCAGGAGAAATTCGATTTCATCCTGACCGACATAAAGATGCCGGAGATGAATGGGTTGGAGCTGATCAAAGCGGCGCACCAGGTTAATCCATCCATAGGTGCCATCTTCATGACCGGCTATGCCAGTCTGGATACCGCCAAAAAAGCCATCCAGGAGGGAGCTTATGATTATATTTTGAAACCTTTCGACCTACAGGAGATAAGGAGTGCCGTCTCCCGGGCTGTTCAGAAAAGGAGCCAGAGCTTGGAGGACGGCAGGAAAAGTGGTATCTCTCAACTGTACGACATGAATCGAATCCTCTATACTGCCGGCGACAGCAAGAGTTTGCTCAAGCTGTCCGTGGAATTCGCTCTGATACAAAGCCGATTGAATAAAGGCGCCATCCTCTACATAAAACAAAAACCACAGGAGCTGGAACTTTACTTAGTTAAGGATTTGGGACAAAACCGATTTGAGGATAAAACGTTAAGACTGGATAACCCGACCATGCATGAGTTATCCCGGGTTAAAGACATTATCCAGATTAAAGGTTTCAAGGACTCCCCTATTTTCGCAGAGCTTAAAACGCTGCTGCCCGATTCGAACACCATGGAGGAACTGGCGAGTTGGGAGGGGGAAACGATCTTGATACCTTTGAAAAAAGCAGAATCTACCAACGGCTTTATAATCTTAAATAAAACCCCCGGTGATCCGGAAATCTCCGAAGAGGATTTGAAGCTTTTGGCCATCCTGGGAATCCAAACCACCATCTCCCTGGAAAACCAAACACTACTGATCGAGGCTCAAAAGTCATATAAGGAACTGCAGAATCTGCAAGAGCAGATCATCAGCATGGAGAAGATGGCCACCCAGGGAAGGCTTTCCGCCGAAATCGGGCATGAGCTTAATAATTATCTCACCGTGATCATGGGCAATTTCCAGATATTGAACATGAAGGTGGAGCGGGGAGAACTGAAGTCTTCCGACAAGAGCTTGGATGTCATCTCCGCCAATCTGGAGAAGATAAGAAAATTCGCCCAAGGGCTTTTGGATTTCTCCACCTTAAAGGCGGAAAAGACCGAATGCGATCTCAATGCCCTTATCGAAAAAACCATCGCCTTTATAAAACCGCAAAACGTTTTCAAAAACATCTCTCTGCTTACCCGGCTAGAGATCCAGCTTCCTCACCCGGTGGCAGATAACGGGCAAATCCAGCAGGTGTTGTACAATCTTTTAAACAACGCTGCAGATGCCATGGGAAAAAGAAAAGGGGAGGGTGGAACCATAACCGTTGGTACTCGGCTCACGCCAGACGATAACATGGTGGAACTCTGGGTCCAGGACACCGGAAAAGGGATGTCGGAAGAGGAGTTAAACCAGCTTTTTACCCGCGGTTTCACCACTAAAGAGGAAGGTCATGGTATCGGTTTGTCCATCTGCAAAAACATAGTGGACCAACACCGGGGAACCATTCATGTGGAAAGCAAGTTAAACCAGGGCACTACTTTTAGAATAAAATTGCCATTAAGGGAGGAGGAATCAAATAAATCAGCAACGGACAGTCAGACTCAATCAAAAGATTCGACTGGGTAAATTAGGCTATAACATGATGGGTATTTAATATAGGGAAAAGGACTCAAGTTATTCAGATAAAGGTCGATTAAAGAAATGGATAAAGGATGTTTTTAAGTTTAAGCTACCGGTTGTCTGTGAGTTTGGTTGAAAAAATACAGCCATTCTCCTAACCAATCCTGTTACAATTAGATCATTTAGAACGACAATTAAGCAGAATCAAATCTTATGGAATATCATCGCATACTAGAAGGCTCTATCAAGTTAAAAAAATCTATGCTTGTTTTACCATTTAAAAGGAGGGAGCAAATGATAACCAGGGCTAATCTCGCAGTAAAAATCAAATTCACCGGAGCGATTATCCTGATCACCGGCTTGTTTTTCCTGCTGGGGGGAGAGTTAACTCAAGCGGGAACTGCCGGTAAGATCGCCGGAGTGGTGAGGGATACGGAAAGCGGTGTCCCTCTGCCTGGAGCCAGCATAATGCTCAAAGGGACCAGCATCGGCACTTCGACGGACGAGGACGGGGAATATTTCATTCTCAATGTTCCGGTAGGAACCTATACGGTGGAAGCATCCTTGATCGGTTACCAAACCGTGACCCAGATAGAGGTGACGGTGCTTTTGGACCTCACCACCCCTCTGGATTTCGAGATGACCTCTTCTCCGGTGGAACTAAAGAAAGGTATCACCGTTGTAGCCACCCGTCCTTTGATCCAGAAGGACCTGACCTCTTCGACGAACATGGTGATCCGGGATCAGCTGGATTATCTTCCCAACACGGTGGGGATTCAATCGGTGATCTCCAATATGGCTGGAACGGTAGTGGACGATAACGGTCTTCTCCACGTAAGAGGTGGGCGTGCAGCTACGGTGAGCTATTTCCTGGACGATATCTACATCCAGGACCCCTTAGTGGGATATGCCGGCACTCGAATACCTACCGAGGCTTTAGAGGAGTTGAACTTAACCACCGGAGGATTCACCGCCGAATACGGGGAAGCCCTCTCCGGGGTAGTCAGTGCCATCACCCAGGAAGGACGATCGGTCTTCGCCGGAAAGGTCAAGGCTTACGACGGGCTGACTCGCTCTTACGATGTGGAAAAGGGTGAATTTGAGAACTTGAAAAGGAACCACAACCATTCCCTCGTCATCAACCTGGGGGGACCCTTAACGTTTAAACAAAACGACCGGGCCACCTTCTTCTTCTCCGGAGAGAAAATCTGGGATGACGGTTACCTCCCGCATAACCGGAGAGAGATGACCACTGGCACCGGGAAGATAAATTTACGTCCCACCAACGATCTCAAGGTGGTCTTGAGCGGTAACTACTATACCCGGGACCTGTTGCGGTATCAACACCGGGACGTTAACCAGATCTCGTACGATTTTAACTTGAATGGCTTGGGAAAGGTGAGGAATAAGTCTTACAGTTTTGGCACGAAGGTCACCTATCCCCCTTCCAAAAACACCTCCTTCACGTTGAAACTCAATCACTTTTATACCGACATCAAGCAGGCGCCCCAGCAGCTTTTTGATCTATACTGGAACCAATGGCCCGGATACAAAGAGGATTCCAGCGGGGTTTACACCGGAACCATAGATGACGACAACTACAATCCGGCTCAAGAATATTACTACACCGGCTTCACCTTAGCACCAGATTATTACCCGGTCTATCATTACCGCAGGGCCGCATACACCAGCGTGGGCTTCGACATAATCAACCAGATGGATAAACACAATCAAATCAAGGTCGGAGGGGAATACCGGTTCAATCGGCTCAAATGGGATGATAAACAATTCTTTAATGTCCGGCCTTACGGAGAGAAATACGAGGTCAACCCCAACTATGCTGCATTCTATCTGCAGGATAAGATGGAGTTCAAAGACGTCATTGTGAATGCCGGTCTCCGTTTGGATTATCTGGATGCGGACATAGACTACTGGAACGATCCGGTCACCAAGGAATACAAGATCCATACCCGGGCCAAAACCCAGCTCAGTCCTCGTCTGGGCATTTCCCATCCCATCTCGGATCAAACCGTAATCCATTTCAGCTACGGTTATTATTTCCAGGTTCCACCCTACCAGTATATGTTCACCAACCTGCAGGCAGACCTCTCCACCGGTTATCCTTTGGTGGGGGATCCGGACATGGAAGCAGAAAAAAGCGTATCTTATGAATTGGGCATCAACCAGGTTTTGAGTCGCGATATCACCTTAAAAATCACCACTTACTATAAGGATCTGACCAATTTAGCCTCCACCCGCGAGGTGGTCTATACCGGCGGTTCCTATACCCGGTTCATCAATGCGGATCACGGAACGGCAAAAGGGGTGGATGTGATTTTGACCAAACCCCCGGCCTATAACCATTTCTCGGGGAGTGTCAACTACTCTTACATGATAGCCAAAGGCAATGCCTCCTCTCCTTATGAGGGCTATTACGATTATTTCACCCAGGGAACCAACGCCCCGGTCTGGCCGGTGAAAGAATATCCTTTGGCTTTCGACCAAAGACACACCCTCACCGTCAATCTGGACTACCGCGTCCCCCGGGATTGGCAAAAAGACCTGTGGGGAATGAGATTGCCTGGTGCATGGGGGATGAACGTGCTGACCAATTATGGAAGCGGCATGCCCTACACCAAAACCGACGATCAAGGTAACCGCTTGGGGGCATTGAATGAGGGAAGGATGCCTCCTACCTTCCGGGTAGACTTGAAATTCAACAAGAACTTTTATCTGTTTAAGGAAAAGCAGACCCATATCTCTTTTTTCACCGAGGTGGTGAATTTGTTTGATCGCAGGAATATCTTGAACGTTTATTCCAATACGGGTAAACCCAACGACGATGGTTACCATTACGAGCTAACGGTTGATCCGGACGGCGACGGACCGTTGACCGCTGAAGACATCAACCGATATTATAGGCTTTTGGCCAAAGACCCTCAGAATTATGACTCCCCCAGAACCATTCGCTGGGGATTCGAATTCATCTTTTAATTTTTAAGGGAGGTAATTCAATGATCAAGAAGATTAGTATCCTTCTGCTTTCGTTTCTGCTTTTCGGCTTTTGCCTGGAAGCAGACGGAAAAATGTATAAGAGCCAAATACCCCCGTCTCAGATGCAGGATCAGATCACCCAGAACAAAGGTAACATAGCTACCACCGTTCAGAACTGGGGTCAGATCGGCGGGCAAAGTCATCTGGGAAAACCATCCGGCGAGTGGCCCAAAGGGTCCGGACGTAGCTATCTGGCCGAGATAAAGTACTGGATGGGAGCGGTGAAATCGAATGGAGACACTGTAGTGGCTAACAGCGATGACGATTTCATGCCTCTCCCCTCTCTGATCCAAGGCAAGGAAAGCTACCGCATCCATCTTTCCACCGTCACCAGCTCCTATGATTACGATCCCTCGGATACTGTAGGGCTGGGCATTGGCAAGCCCGCCTATGGATGGAGAGTGTTCGATAACCAAATGAATACCTGGGTCTACAATCGGGTCTGGACTCTCTCCTCCGGCTTCGTGCAAGCGGGTCCCGTCTCGCTTCAAGAAAGCCATTATCGATTCAATGACGCCAACAGCGGTGTGGCGAAGCTGGGCTTGGAGATGACCCAGACCATCTATCAGTGGAATTACAGCTA
>JBDROD010000336.1:0-14705 GCA_043810415.1 Candidatus Zixiibacteriota bacterium
GGATTCCATCAACCTTTTAACCATTGCGACTGCACTCCTCTCGGTAGTCATCTGGAGCTCAATAGCTACGGTTTTCGGTCTCCCCACCAGCGAAAGCCATGGACTTATGTCTGGTTTAGCCGGAGCCGGAGTAGCTACTGCAGGAATAAATGTTTTGATCTGGACTGGTTGGCGAAAGGTTTTTTTAGGTCTGGTTTTGGCTCCCATAATCGGATTTGTCATCGGTCTTACATCAATGATTCTACTTCTATGGATTTTTCGACGAACTCGTCCCAGTGTCATTACCGGGATTTTCAAAAAAGTTCAGATAGTATCGGCTGCTTTCATGGCTTTTAGCCATGGGAGTAATGATGCCCAAAAGACTATGGGAATAATGACCTTGGCTTTAGCCATTCATTACCATTGGACCACTTTTCATGTTCCCGCCTGGGTCATCCTTCTTTCTGCTACCACCATGGGTATAGGCACCGCCTTTGGTGGTTGGAGGGTCATCCGCACCATGGGGATGAAGATAACCAAATTGCAGCCGATTCACGGATTTGCGGCGGAAACCTCAGCTGCTTTGGTGATTCAAGCCGCTTCCAGAATTGGTCTACCTTTGAGCACCACCCATGTGATCGCTTCGGGCATCATGGGGGTTGGAGCAACCCGAAAACTATCTGCGGTAAAGTGGGGGATAGTGGGGAATATAGTTTTAGCCTGGATACTGACTTTCCCGATATGTGCAGGTATAGGTTGGCTGTTGACTATGCTAATCAATTACTTGATTTAAATCAGATCGCTGTGCAGAGTTTCTGTTTTAATGTTTAGACAAACATAGATGCTAGCACTTCAAGGTCATTCTTCGTTATTGAGCTTGCCTCATCTCAGATGCTTTTATATTATTAAACAACGCTTTAAGTGTTTCGTCGGATCAAAACAATATCGGTGAAAGGAACTGGACATGAAAGACCAAAGAATGGTTACATTGGCCAAAAACCTGGTGAATTACTCTCTGGAGCTAAAACCCGGTGAGCGGGTGTGGATCGAATCCCGTGGTTTTCCGGTGCTGGAGATGGCCAAGGAGATGATCACCCAGGTCACCAAAAAGGGCGCCATCCCTTTCTGGTATTACAACGACGACAGCCTTACCCGCAGGTGGCTTCTGGATTGCAATCCAGATCAATTAAAGAATTTTACAGAGTTTCACCTGGCGATGATGAAGTCGGTGGATGCATTCGTATCGTTCCGGGGAGGGGACAATGCTTTCGATTTCGGCGACATCCCCGACGAGAAGATGAAGCAGTACATGACCATTTATTACAAACCGGTGCATTTGGAGGAGAGGGTCAAGCACAAAAAGTGGGTGGTTCTACGTTATCCCACCAACTCCTTTGCCCAGCTAGCGGAGACCTCCCAAGAGGGATTTGAGGATTTCTACTTCGAGGTGTGCAATATCGATTATGCCAAAATGTCCAAAGCCATGGATCCTTTGGGTGAGCTGATGAGCCGGACGGACCGGGTGCGGATAACGGGACCGGGAACCGATCTGGAGTTTTCCATAAAGGGGATTCCCAACAAAAAATGCGACGGTAAGTTGAACATCCCGGACGGGGAGATTTTCACGGCACCGGTGAAAAATTCGGTAAACGGGCAGGTTACTTTCAATACCCCTTCGATTCATGACGGGGTGATATACGACGGGATCTGGTTCAAATTCAAAGACGGAAAGATCGTGGATGCCAAGGCGACGGTGAATCAAGCCAAGATGATCAAGCTTCTGGATACGGACGAGGGAGCCAGGTACGTCGGTGAGTTCTCTTTCGGAATTCATCCCGGCATAAAGAAGCCGATGAAGGATACTCTATTCGACGAGAAGATCTTCGGCAGTATTCATCTGACCCCGGGGAATGCCTATGACGAAGCGGACAACGGAAACAAATCCGCCATCCACTGGGACTTGGTCTTGATCCAAACCAAGGAGTACGGTGGGGGAGAGATATATTTCGACGATATCCTCATTAGGAAAGACGGGATATTCATTCATCCGAAGCTAAAAGATGTGTTAAGCGAGGAGGCCTTGAAAAGTTGATTTAAATTAAACCTTTTTCCCATCGGGGAGATTTAGGAAAATTTAAAATTCAAAGAGAAAAGTGTAAAATTGCGATTAAAAATTCAAGAATGATAAATTAAGATAATCTCCCAAAGGTGATATTAAGTTGCGTCAGGAGTCTTATTTATACTCCTGTTATAAGTTCCCAGATCTAAAGTTCTGACACCACAAAAATTTCCATTGTCGAAGGAGGAGAAACATGAAGGTCAGGGTGGACCCGGATCTTTGTACCAGTGACGAAATATGTGTCCAGCTATGTCCGGAGATTTTTGAGATGGAGGGTGATAAAGCAATTGCCAATACGGAAGAAGTTCCGGAGCATCTGAAGGATTTGGTAAAAGAGGCAGCTGCTTCCTGTCCCTCCGAAGCCATCATCATAGACGAATAGCCGACATTTAACCAAAAAAGGAGTTAACATGCTCAATTTTATCGGCATGTTTTATACCTGCAGCCGGGGATGGTCTTTGCTTTTCTGGATTTTGGTTATCCTGGGAGCCATCGTTTTGGTCAAGTGGCTGCTGGAAAAGGATAAAAGAACGTCCGGGGGCGGAGAAAATCCGCTTGAAATCCTCAAGAGAAGATATGCCAAGGGGGAAATCGACCGGGAGGAGTTCGAACAGAAGAAGAGGGATCTTCTCGGTTCCTGAGCGAAATTAAATCTCGTTATTCTCAGAAAATAATCAAACGGTCAATTAAAGATCGTGTTTTGCCGCTATCGGCATCCTCCTGCCGACCCCAAAAGCTTTGGAGGTTACCTTCAATCCGGGGGCAGCCTGGTTTCTTTTATACTCGTTCCGTTCCACTGTTCTAACCACCCATTTTACCGTCTCCGGATCAAATCCCATGCCGATGATTTCCTCCGGTGAGCTTTCCTCCTCGATATAATGATGAAGAATCTTATCTAGAATGGGATAAGGGGGAAGGGTATCCTGATCAACCTGGTTGAGTTTCAATTCGGCGGAAGGGGCTTTTTGAATGATCTGTTGGGGTATGATCTGCACTTCCCGGTTGACATAATTTGCCAGCTCATAGACTATCGTCTTGGGAACGTCGGAGAGTACAGACAATCCCCCGCTCATGTCCCCATACAGTGTGCAGTAACCCACCGCCAGCTCGCTTTTATTCCCGGTGGAGAGAACCAAATATCCGAATTTGTTGGAGAAAGCCATCAGGATGTTCCCCCGTATCCGGGCTTGGACGTTCTCCTCGGTGACATCGAATTCTTTCCCCTGAAAGTATTCCTCCAGAGTCTTAAGGTAAGAGTCGTATATCGAAGCTATGGGAATCACTTTGAACTGAATTCCGATTCTCTCAGCCAGTTTCATTGAATCATCCACGCTTCCCTTAGAAGAAAATGGTGAAGGCATGGAGATGCCCAATACATTTTTACCACCCAACGCCTCCTTGGCCAAACAGCAGACCAAAGCTGAGTCAATCCCTCCGGATAATCCGATGACCGCACTGGAGAACCCGCATTTTCGCATATAATCCCGGACCCCCAGAACCAATGCTTGATATACCGATTCGATTTCACCCCGCAGAGAATAAAGTCCGGGTGTGCCGCTTTTTTTCATATCAAGGGTTTGTACTTTCTCTTCGAAAGAAGGGAAAACCACCATAGGTTCTCCATTCAGATCCACACATAGACTTCTGCCATCGAAGACCAGCTCGTCGTTGCCACCAATTTGATTAACGAAAACGAAAGGGGTCTTATGCCGTTGAGCGTGGCTGCGGATAAGCCGGTAACGGATTTCCTCCTTTCCTATTTCAAAGGGAGAAGCGGAGATATTGACGAAAAGACTTGCCCCCTTTGAAGCCAGCTCGCCAATCGGATCGCGTGTGTAAAATCTTCCTCTGGGCCAAAGCTGCGGATCGTTCCAGGCATCCTCGCAGATCGATATACCCAGTTTTTCTCCTTTAAAGGAAATTATGGAAAGCTCGGAAGCAGGGTCGAAATATCTGGTCTCATCAAAGACGTCATAAGTGGGGAGAAGGGATTTATGATGAACCGAGATTATTTTGCCTTTATGCACCAGCAGGGCGGAGTTATACAAACCCTTGCCTATTTCCTTACCTGTCGGTAGCGGAGCTCCAAAGAGTATTCCGGTTTCAGGATGGTCTTTCGACATCCTCACCGATTCATCTATCGTCTCCTTAACCCCTTGAATGAACCACCGTCGCTCCAAAAGGTCCTTGGGCGGATAGCCTACCAGAAAAAGCTCAGGTAAAACCAGAAGATCGGACGAATCTTGGGATGCCTGGGCTAATGCATTCGCTAATTTGGACAGATTTCCGCTTAAATCCCCCACCACCGGATTTAACTGCGCCAAAGTTATTTTCATACGGTTACCCTTTATTGTTTTCCGGTTGAAGCAGTAAGCAAGGTGACGTTGCTCTTGGTGAAAAATCCGTCGAAATCCCCGTAACGATGGATGTATTCGGTTACCAGAAAAGTATTTTTCGAAGGAAGAGTGAAGGTCTGCTTCAATCCTTCGGAGGGGGAGCCCACCAGCTCTATCAAAAAACCCATGCCATCTTTTTTAACGGCAGCAAATGTGCTTTCAATATGCCTGGTACGAAACGCCAGGTGATGTACCCGGGGGATCTTATTCTTCAAATATCGGTCGCTGTTTTTGAATTCGTATGAATGCTGAGGTCCGGTATTACAGGAGGGGCATCTCTCCTTTTTTCGCGTCTCGTACACCGTTTTACATTTGGTGCAGATGGTTTTAGCCATAGATGAAAGAGCCTGGTTTATGGTTTATCTTCTTTGGTAGTATCGGTTCCCTCCGGCGTTTTTGTCTTGCAGGTATTAATCCCCAACGGGATGTACAAGCCGCACCAACCGATGATTCCGGTCAGGAATACCGCCACGCCGATGAGTCCCCACCAACTATTGAAGATCGCTCCCAAGAGAATGATTACCGCCCCCAGGATCAACCGAATGATCCGATCAACCGGTCCGACATTACACTTCATGAGTATCACCTCCAGTTATATAGAAGATTACAAATTATAACTTCCTATTCCACCTCATTATTCTCCAGGAAAGGGATGAGAGGAGAAAATAACTGAGAGTTCCTCAAGGCTCACCTTGTTTTTCTCTGAATCATTTCAATAATTTTCCACCAGCAGCTCAAAATGCGCCTGGGGATGAGTGCAGGATGGGCATTCCTTCAATGCTTCCTCACCCTCGTGGATATACCCGCAGTTCCTGCATCTCCAGAATACCGGTCTTTCCCGTTTGAAGACTCTGCCTTTCTCGATATTACCCCTAAGAGTCAAATAGCGTTTCTCGTGCCCTCTTTCCGCCACGGCGATGGATCTGAAAGCGGCGGCTATCTCGGGGAATCCTTCTTGGTCGGCTATCCGAGCGAAATCGGGATACATGGTGGTATGCTCGTAATTCTCCCCGGCAGCAGCAGTTTTTAGATTCTCTTTGGTCTGGCCAATCACCCCAGCGGGAAACGAAGCCGATACTAAGGCGTCGCCGCCTTCCAGAAATTTGAACAGTCTTTTGGCGTGTTCCTTCTCGTTATCCGCAGTGTCCGAAAAGATGAAAGATATCTGCTCGAATCCTTCCTTCTTTGCCTGCGAGGAAAAATAAGTGTAACGATTTCTCGCCTGCGATTCCCCGGCAAAAGCGGTTATCAAATTCTTCTCGGTTTGGGTTCCTTTCAATGTTTTCATTTTTAGATCTCCTTGGTTGTCAAAAGTGTTCCTCTGTTTCACAGTTTGCAAATCAATCCGCAAATTCTCTTATATCTCTTGTTATAGATCGGATGAAGATCAAGCTGAAGCTTGATCCTCCGGAAAGTATCTTTGTTCCGGACATCAATGTTCCATTATTCCGGGAGTGTCCAGGCTGAACCAATAGAACTGGTCTATTAGAGCCTGTCTTTCTGCCAGCAGAAGGTTGAAGTGGCGGTCTTCCTGATCCGCCAGCATCAAAAACATCTTCTTGGCTTCCGGGTCGGAAGAGGATTTGGCATTATTGTTGTAGAATGCGTAGGCCTCTTTTTCCGCTTTGATCCCTATATCCAAAGCCTCGGATGCAGAGGTGTTGTCCCGAACGTCCACGGTGATCCTTTTTGCTTTCCCCGGATCGAAAGGAAACGGTTGATGATTTATTTTTTTGTAATAATCTTCCAGGATCTCCCGGTGCCTTTTCTCATCCGAAGCTAAGAACTTGAATTTCTCTTTTCCGCTGGCGTTCTTGATGATTTTGGAAAGATCGGTGTAGAAATCGAAGGCGGACTGTTCATTGTATATGGCCAGGGATAAAGCCTCCGCAGCGCTCATCTCCGGCTTAGCGGCTCCACCTGCTTCCCGGTATATTTTCTTCTTTTCTTTGGTCATATAGCTGCTCCTTGGATCAGTTGAATCAAGCCCATTTTAATATGTTTTCGTCATATTCGGTTTCGAGCAAAAGCTTATGTTTGGATTCCTCCTGAGATAAAACCGAAAACAATTTTACCAGCTCAGGATTATTCGTCCCGCCTGCCAATTGAGTATACAATCTGTGCGCGTCCTCTTCTCTCTTCATGGCTAATCGCAGAGCCGATGCATAGTCCATGTCCGGTGAGAATTCTTCCTTTTCCACAAATTCGCTTATTTTCAGATCCGGGATGTTTTTCAATTGGTATCCGGTTACGTCCTCTTTCCCCACCCCTTCCAGAATCTCCCGGTGTTTCTGTTCCATATTAGCCAAATCTGTAAACATCTGCTTTGTGCCGGGGGTTTTCACCAGCTGGCTATAAGTGGTATAAAGATTAAATGCTTCCGCCTCTTTTCGGATGGCAAAAGTAATCACCTCTTTGAAATTATTCAGGTCCATCGTTCCTCCAGTGGATAGTTTGCCTGCGTCTGTTTTTCCCTTTCACTTAAGATTAAATATTCTATGAGAATTCCAGGTGTTATTTTGAAACCAATTTTTCAACAGGGAATAATGTGTTTTTCATGATCGGTTGAAACGTAAGTTTTTTCCTTTTCTGTGCCCATGCTGAAACAAACAGATTTGACTTAACCATTTATGATAAAGAAACGAATCAAACTAGTATTTATACCTACCCCCCACCCTTACCGGTCTTGATGGAATCAAACCGAAGGTAAAGGGGGTGAGGTAGAAAACTCATTAGTGTTTTTTATACGGTTAAGCGCTTTATTCTACAACCACTTTCGAAATGATATACTACATCCCCTCCAGCAGGCTGGTGAAGGTGTCGTGATGTTCCTCTTCGTCCTCTAGAATCTCCTCAAATAAACGGGCGGTGGTAATGTCTTTTTCCTCCTGTGCCAGGTTAATTATCTGCTTGTAAAGGGTGATGGCACCCTCCTCGTCCTTCTTGTCCTGCTGCAGCATTTCCTGCAGGTCTTTACCCACGAAGATCGGTTCCGGTTTGGTGGTGGGAACGCCTCCCAGATAAGCCAGTCTTTCCGCGATCGCCTCGGCATGCTTCATCTCCGCTATCGCAATGGACTTAAGCTCGTCCTTTACCGCAAAAGCTTTCAGTCCGCTCCATAAAACGTGCTGCCACATATATTGAACGCTTACCTGCAGTTCCCGGGCGATGCCGGCGTTTAGCAAGTCCATCAATTTCTTCGACGCCATATTACTTCACCTCCTTTACTTTTTTGTGATCCAGAGTCCGTGAACGTTACAATACTCTTTAACCGATATGACAGCTTCCTTAATTTTGAATTCAGCTTCCGGTTTTTCACCGGGGTTTAAAAACTTTCGGTAAATTCCCCTATCGGTGATTACCGTTACCCATTCAATATAGTGTTTCTCTTCCATGGGATGCGGAACCGAACCGATCTCCACTTTGACCCCCGCCTCAGTCTTTTCGATAACCGGGACATGTTTTTCCTTACCCACATCCTCGGTTTTTGCTTCCATAAGTTTCATCGGTTGATTGCAGCAAACCAGCTCCCCTGCACCTCCATGCAGTACCTCTACAATATTCCCGCATAGATCGCATTTATAGACTTGCATTCTTTCTACCATCTTGATACCTCCCGATCTTGTTTACGATTTGAAGATCACGGCTCATCAAAAAAGCCTTTATCCAAATCCCCATCATTGGAATATCCCCGGCTTTCCCAGTAACCTCTGAATGCCTGGTTGTCGGATAATTCAATCCGGGTGATCCATTTTATCCACTTATAACCCCATTTCTTTTCCGCCACCAGCTCGAAAGGAAAACCTCTTTCGGGCAGCAGAGGTAAACCGTTCATTTTATACGCCATAATTATATCGTTATCCATGATACAATTCAAGGGAAAAGATGTGGAATAACCGTCATGGGCATAAAAAATGATGATTTTGGCTTTGGGGCCGACACCCGCCTCCTTTAGCAGATCCCTTACCGGGATCCCTTCCCAGAGGATGTTCACACTCCACCCCTCCACACAATTCAAGGTAACGACCCTTTGATATTTTTGACGTTCTATTACCTGATCATAGGTATATTCTTTCGGGTTGAGCACCAAACCATCTATGGTAAGCTTGTACTTTTCTTTATCGATATGCTGCGGACCCTGGATGGAGTTCTCGTAGAAATCACTGGCAGAGGATAATTTCACCCCCTGGTATTCTTTCAATTCCTCCGGAGAGTTCTTCATCATGTCCTCTTGTTTTGCTTTATTGGTGCAGGTGATGATAAATACACATATCAAGAGGTTAAAACTGATTAAAAAAAAGTTTTTCATCTGACTTACCTCTGGTTTAGGTGTGAAAAATCATCCCTCCACCCAAGCCTGTACATGAAAACAACTCACCGGAGTATCCAGATCAAGAATACCACCAAATAAAAAGTCGGCCATTTTCACCCATAAGGGGACGGTTCCCTATTTTTTCTCATTATAGCTTGTCCGCAGTTCTTCAGCTTTTTCTTTGATCTCGGTCAAATCCCTTTGCATTTCGCTCCAACCATACCAAAGGGCATAATCCGGATTGGCATGAAAGGTTCCCTGAAAGGTCCTCATCCGATGTTCCAGATACATCACGAACAATTTCTGTTCGATCGTCGTCGGTGCATCGTGAAAAGCGAGGAGGTCCGGAAAAGGATGAGCATAGCTTTCCGGTTTGGGGATTATACCATCCCGGTATAATCCGGCTATTGTGCGGATCCCCTCCGCCATTAGATGATCCGCTTCTTTGATCATGTTATCCCCTTTAGCCAATTCCTCTTTGGCAAAATTCACCGAATGGCATCGATTGCAGGTTTTAACCATCTTATCCCGTTCTTTCTGCCAGTCATCCTGGTTCAACCGGGCCAAGTCCGCTGTTTTTACCACATCCAGTCTGGAGGTAGGATTCCCGGCGGGATCAAGCACTCCCAAAGCCTGCAGGATGGTGACGCGATCATCCGCCCACGTTTTATCCTCCGGCAGAGGAAGCCTTACCGCTAGGAATCCCCAGGCGGTCCGGACCGCATGGTTTCCTTCCTGCATATGGCAGGTTTGACAGGTAGGTGCAGCTACTGCCTCAGGCAAAGTGTGGTTTTGTTTCAGCAGATATCTTACCCCCATTTTGTTGGATGAATACATCTCCCATTGGGGATGGTCAAAACCCATGTGACAGGTTTGACAGGCTTGGGGTTGCCGGGCTTCATCCGCGGAGAAGATATGGCGGGTATGACAGGCATCACAGGAAGCCACGCCAAATCCGGCTCCATCCTTTTTCAACTCTTTTATCTCCGCCTCCGTTTTCACCCCCAACTTATGACATCCCCCGCATCCCTTCAGTCCCTCTATCAGCGCCATGGGCTGCCAGTGAGCGGTGGGCATGGCTTTCATCGACACCCACGCTTTTGCATGTTTTCCACTCTTGAATTCTGCTACTCGATTGTCATGACAGGTGCCACAGGTTTCGAGCGTGGGAATTCTGACGTTTGCCACGTCTTGAGCGGAGGTGTGTTGATCCCCATGGCAGACCGAACAATTCACGTCATTCTGGCTATGCTTGCTGAATTGCCAATCGGAGACTATATTGGGTGTGATTTGCTTGTGGCAATTAACGCACTCCTGCGCGGACACACCAGAGACCAGAAGAAGACCACCCATCAGGATGAAAGTCAAACGAAACATTAACTTTGACATAGAACCACCTCCTATGGTTTGGTTGAGAAATGCAAGCTTATCTTTTGTTTGATTAACTTCGCTTGGGTCATAATAACATCACCTGGATGCTGATGCGGACCTTCCGCTTCATTTCCTTCAGCTGCACCTTGAACGGATCACTTCCTTTAGCATCTTCGTATAATCAAGTATTCCCTCAATAAGGAAGTTGCTATCTACGATTGTTTCCTCCCGGTAGATGATAACATTCACAAGAGGTACCCGGGACATTCAGCGTTGAATTTTTAAATTATATCTTCCCTGTTTGTTTGAATCCTTTTCAATTTCCACCCATTGTTTCTTCTGCAGTTCTTTCCATTTAATGAAATAATGTTCATGCGGATTATCGGGTCCTTGACAGCTGCAAGAGTATGATTCCACTTTTACTTTTCTCCCCTGGTTGTCTTGCTGGAGGATGAAATGTTTCCCGATAGGAGGGAAGAAGCTCAGTTTGTTTTTCAACACCAGGATATGTCCTTGGGATGCTTCCTCGGAGGAGATTTTTCTGGCGTAAACATTTTTTATCGTCATGGTTACCCTCTCTCTTACGACCCTTTCCACGGCTGGGTTGACTTGGCTCTGATGTCTGATAATATACACAGAAGGAATAGAATTGGTCAAGCTAAACTTAAAACTCCACTGAGTTCTTATAACAATTTCTTTTCCCCTTCGATGTTCTTTACCTCGGTAATGTCCTGCGTAACCTCCAGACATCCGAGATACTCTTTCTCTTTGTTCCGCACCGCAAAATAACGGATGTAAACCAGCTTCCCCGGCAAATCGATCCGGAAATCCGCATTATCTTTCCGCCCACTTTTAAAATCCTCCAGTATCCGGGTGACCTATTTACTTTTCTGCTCGACTTTGAGTCTTAAATCTAACCAGTCTTTCATCTCCTGAATGTTCTTGGATAGATACCAGCGACCATTGGCGAAAACTCCGTAGTCAGCTCCCGCCATAGCCGAGGCGTAGCGGGTGGAGTTGGCGAAGAAAAGCCACTGCTCCACCCACATCTTCTCGATGGCTTCATCGAAGATGGGAGCATTCTGGGGAAGTCCCTGGGCAGCGCCTTTCTCCCAGGCGGTCGACAGTATCTTGGTGGCTGTGAGCGTCATCTGATTGGTGGTCTTGATGGTGTTCTCGAAGCGCACGAATTGATTGTCCACCCATTGGTTGCTGTGGCAGGCCAAGCACACCTTGCTCATCTTCTCCTGTCGCGCTGCCATCTCCTCCTGATCGATCAGGAAGTCGGATGCTGGCTCGCCGGTCAGCTCGGTGGCCAGCGGAAGTCCGGCCTGGTTGACGATGATGGACGTGTTGGGCGATTTGGGATGAGGATGCGCATAGATCAAACCTATGATTCTCCACCACAACCGGTCGTTCATCTGGTGGGAGCGCTCGGCCACCATAGTCTCGTCGGTGGTCAGAAGCAGGCTCACATGACAGGCGGCGCAGGTGGGGGCGGTGAAGTCCTTTCCCACAATCCAAGGTACAGACTCGAAATTCCACTCCTTTCCCATCGAGGAAAATATGTTTCCGTGCTTGCTGACCTCATATACCTTGTAACCGGGAACGTCCGGCCCTTTGTGGCATTCGGAACAGGTGTATGGCTTTCTGGCCATCTGGATGGAGAATTGATGCCGGGTATGACAGGCTGCGCAGGAACCCTGGCTTCCATCGGGATTCAGCCGACCCACCCCCTGGTTGGGCCAACCGGACAGCACGGGGAACTCCATGGGACCTAAGGCCGTCTGGCGGGTGACGGTCCCTTGAACCTGAACCTCGGTGCCGTGACAGTAGATACAGGACTCGAAGTCGGTCATCTCGTCGGGGTCGGTAAGCGAGGTCTTGACGCCGTCGAAATCCTGCAGGCCGTTGGTTGAGTTCACAAGACTGTGATAAACCGCGTTATTGGTGAGATTGATACGAGCATAGGACATGATGTTCTTTTCGTACTGAGCCTTCTCCACGGGATGACAGGTGGCGCAATCCTCCGGCGTGACCACCGTATGAACCTGGTATCCGGAGTGCGCGAAGGTATCCAGGTGCTTTCCCGGGTTCATGGTATGGCACTCGGCACAGCCCACGGTGATGGAAAGGAGTTTTTCGGGGATGCTGTCGGCCGACACTCGTCTGGCCAGAGTCTCCTTCTGCAGTGCCTGGGCCGGAGTAACCTGCGAGTGGCGGCTGGCCCGCCAGTCGGCCACCATACCCGGATGCATGCTGGCATGGCAGTTCAGACAGGTCTCGGTATCGCCGCTGTTTTGCGGCTCCTGGGCGAAACCGCCAGACGCCGGCAGAAAGCCCAGAAGAAACGCAAGAATGAGCAAAGCCCCGCCTGTCGGGAAATCGAAAACCTTCGCGAGCTTGACTGACATCGCAACCTCCATGGTTAAAGTTTTCTCCTAACCAAGTTTATGTTCTTTGTGCTTTAATATAATCTCATCAGCCAGGGCGTCAAGCTTTTCCAAATCCTCTGCTTTGGGATACCCCTTGACCAGAACCGGCTTTAGAATTTCCGCCTTTAGATTTCCCAAAAGTGCTTTGGTTTGCTCCAAAATCTTTCCACCCCAACCAAAGGAACCTATCAGGGAGACGAACTTGGCTTTAGGTCTTAAGGCGTTGGTTAGAAATGCGGCATAAGCTGCGCTTGGATGCAAACCGGATAAGACTGTGGGTGATGCGATCACCACCGTGGCTGTATCTACCAAAGCCATGGCTAATTCTCCAATGTCGGTTTGGGTGAGGTTGAAAGGTTCAACCCGGATACCCCTTTGCATCAGTGCGTCCACCAGATACTCGACCATCTTTTTGGTGCTCCCGTGCATGGAGACGTAAGGTAAGACCACTTCGTTTTTCACCTTATCCGAAACCCAATCCCGATAAGCATCCAGGATTAACTTTGGTTCATCATACACCGGGCCATGGCTGGGGGCGATGGTCTTGATGTCCAGGTCCTTTAACTTATCCAGATTCTTGGAAATAACCGCCCGAAACGGCATCATGATCTCCGCATAGTATCTTTTGGCTAACCGGTATACTTGGGGATTATCTTTGGCAAAAAGCTCACTGGATGCTAAGTGCGAGCCGAAAAAATCGCAGGAGAAAAGTATTTTGTCCTCCAAAAGATAGGTGGACATGGTTTCGGGCCAATGCACCCAGGGTGTATAAATGAACTGAAGGGTTTTGTTACCCAACGAAAGGGTCTCTCCGTCATTTACAGTGATGAATTTATCGTCGGGTATGGAAAGCAGATCCATCAACATGGATTTGCATTTTGGATTGGTAACCACCTTCGCATTCGCATACTTATTTAAGATTTTAGGGATGGATCCGGAGTGATCTTGTTCCGCATGATGGGAGATTATAAGATCGATGTTTTTGATTCCCAGATGCTCCAAATTGTTAATCAATTCATAATCCTTGGTGGGATCGACCGTATCCAATAGAGCGGTCTTCTGATCTCCTTGGATCAGGTAGGCATTATAGCTGGTGCCTTCCGGAAGTGGGATAAGCTCGTCGAACGATCTCCGGTCCCAGTCTATTGCCCCCACAAAGTGAACATCCGACTGTAATTTTCGGGATGACATATTCATTCTCTCTTTTTGGTTTTTATGTCCTGGCGTAATTCAGACCAGGTCGATTCTCTGATAAAATCCGCTTCTTCTTGATGTCTTTCTTAAAGGAAGTGAAGGGATAAATCCAGTTGCATTTTCAAACGTATTCCACCAGCTCAAATGAGCTTTTGTCCGCTCCGCACACCGGACAGAGCCAGTCGTCGGGCAGTTTTTCGAAAGGCGTTCCCGACGGAGTGCCGGAATCCGGATCTCCGTTTTCGGGATCGTAAATGTAACCGCAGACGGTGCAGCGATATTTTTTCATCTCTTCTCCTTTTTCTTTAGGCATTCCTTGCAGATGCCTTTGAAGTATCCGTGCAATTCCTCGATTCTATGTCCGCTCAGTTCTTTTCTGGCCAGGTAGGGGCACTCTACGGCGATATCCAATATTTTACCACACCGGGTACACAGAAAATGGTGATGCGGGGGATGATGATAATCGTATCTGGTTTCCGTGCCGGTAATGGTTATGGTGTGTATAAGCCCCTTATGGAGGAGCGCATTCAGGGTATTATAGATCGTGGTTTTGGAGATGGTGGGTATCTCCCGAACCAAAGCGCGATATATCATCTCTGCGGTAGGGTGGGTTTTGTGGCTCTCCAGATATCTCATAACCATCAACCTCTGATAGGTGGGCTTAAGGTCTTTGGTCTGCAAAATACGCTTGATATGTTGCGAATTTGTATTCATTACATATTTGTATACGATACAAATTAAAAAATTGTTATAGCCAAACTTCGAGAAATTCCAGGACCTCCTAAATCACTTTATTCCTCCCGATCAGTTAAATCGGCTTTCCTTTTTTATAAACTTATTTCTTTTTGCTTTAAAGTCAATCGTTTTTTGGTTTATCCCGGAGATTTTTAAAACAAACG
>JBDROD010000337.1:0-2603 GCA_043810415.1 Candidatus Zixiibacteriota bacterium
GCCGATGTCCCTTGGGCCGGCGGTATATTACCCTCTTTTTCTTTTTGAATACCGTGATCTTTTCCCCTTTGCCGGAAGTCACCACCTCCGCCTCTACTTTGGCATCCTTGATGTAAGGAGTACCGATGAAGGATTTTTCGCCACTGATGAAAAGAATTTTGTCGAAAATCACTTTCTTCTGGTTCGGTTCGCTCAATTTGGGAATCTTTACTTTGTCTTCTTCCTTTACGGTGAATTGAAATCCCCCGGTCTCTAAAATTGCATACATGTAAATCCTCCTCTAGCGTTTATTGGCTGTTTACGACATTCCGCTTGGTTTTGTGCCACTTATTTTCCAGAAAGATAGTAACATTTTCACCGGTGTATGTCAAGCCCAAACTACTTTTTGGATATGAACATATCGGTGACCTCGGCTTTCTGTTCCAAATCAAACACTTTGAACTGATCCAAGGGGAGATCTTCGTCTTTGACCAATTCTATTTCCAGACCGAGTTCCCGGTTCAGTTTTCGGATCCGGCTGGTCTTACCTTCCCCAAAAATCTGCACTACATCCGGATGAACCATAAGCCGATAATGTTTGCACCTGGCTCCTATCTTGGCCCTTTTGAACCATCTTTCGATCTTCATGGCCATGGTTTCCTTGGAGATCAACCGTCCGATACCGTTGCAGCAAGGACATATATCGCTTAGCGTGTGGAGTATCGATGGCCGAATCCGCTCCCGGGTCATCTCCACTAGTCCGAAATCGGAGATGGGCAAAATGCTGTTTCTTGAGCGGTCATGTCTAAAGCCCGTCTTGAATTCTTCGAACACCCTCCTTCTGTTCTCGGCTAACTCCATATCGATGAAATCGACGATGATCAACCCCCCGATGTCCCGCAGCCGGATCTGCCGCGCGATCTCTTTGGCCGCATCCATATTGGTCTTTAGTACGGTGGATTCCTGGGTGGTTTTTCCCACGTACCTTCCGGTATTCACGTCGATGGTCACCATGGCTTCGGTCTGGTCGATCACAAAATATGCCCCTTTCTTTACCCACACTTTTCGATCCAGCATCTTCTCTATTTCCGGTTCGATGTTGTAAGCATCGAAAATGGGAACCTTCCCTTCATACAATTTCACTACCGAGCGGAGGCTTTTGGCCACAGCTTTCAGGTAAGAGAGGATGCTTTTATACTCCCGCTTGGAATCGATGACCACGCTGTTTACCTCGGAAGACAAAACGTCCCGCATGATACTGGATATCATGCCTACGTTCTTGTGAACCAAAACCGGCGCTCTTTTTTTCTCCGCCAGCTTCCTTATTCTACTCCAGAACTTGTGAAGGTATTTTATATCCGACTTGATCTGGTTTTTGTCTTTTCCTTCTGCAACGGTTCTTACAATACATCCGAATCCTTCCGGCTTTATCTCGTAGGTTAATTTCTTCAACCTTCTCTTTTCCGCCCAGTCAGTGATCTTACGGGATACCCCTACGTGATCTTCGCCCGGGACCAAAACCACATATCTTCCCGGAAGAGAAAGATCCGTGGTGACCCGAGGTCCCTTGGTGCCGATGGGCTCTTTGGTAATCTGGACCAGAATCTCCTGACCCCCTTTCAGCACGTCCTGGATATTCTCCGGTGCTTTCTTCGCTTTTTTTGCCTCCTTCACTTCCACAAAATCGGAATCGTCCTCGTACAGCTGTCTCAATTGGGCTTTGGATTCTCCGATGTCGGAAAAATGTAGGAAAGCACTCTTCCCCATGCCGATGTCCAGGAAAGCCGCTTGCATGCCGGGGAGAACGGTTTTGACTATCCCCTTATGAATGTCCCCCACCATCCTCTCCGACTCGGGGCGCTCCACTAAAAGCTCCACCATTTTCGAATCTTCCAGAATGGCTAAACGGGTCTCATATTCCGATACGTTGATGATTATGTCTTTTTGCATTAATAGCTCCATCTGATATGTATTGTACCGCCTTTTCCAATCTTTCCAAATCGACGCAGGTGTTCATGCAGGGACCATGAGGTCTTTGATTCAGAATGCCGTATACCGGTATGGGATAGGCGTCCTGTATGCCTGAACAAAGATCCCGTTCACACGCCACTGCCACCATGACCGTCGGTCTCTTGTCCACTATCACTTTACGGGCCAAGGTCCCGCCGGTAGCGATGGAAAGATCGATTCCGTATTTCTCCTGTAATTCCAAGATCTCACCGATCAAGCAGTCACCGCACTTTTGGCAGTTGTTGAAATCGGCGATGATCCGGTGAGGGCAATCGGAATTTTGCAGACAGTGAGGTAACAGTATTAAAAGCCGATCCCTCTTTATCCGTTTCTCGGTAGCTTTGAAAAGGGAATTGTTAACATGAATGAAGGATTCTCGAACCTGGTCCCGGGATAATCCGAAGAGATTTCCCAAAAAGAGATTTATGGGAAACAGTACCTTCAAGGTGATCTGTTTTTCACCGTGGGGAAAAAGGAAATCCCTCTCCAGGGCAGAGGAGAGGATGATCAATAACAGTCCGCCGGATACGATAATCATGAAGAGAAGTCCGATAATCTTAACTCCCAAACTCAACAGGGGGCTCATTTCACTGACCCGGGGCGAGATTAAATAC
>JBDROD010000338.1:0-8865 GCA_043810415.1 Candidatus Zixiibacteriota bacterium
GATTCTGAATGGTCATCACTCCTGGTGCCAGGGTATCACTCTCGTGTGCCGATAATCCCTCGGCACCCAAAACCGCCCCGATCCCCCTCTTCAGAGTGCTTCCCAAATCCGTTGCCACTG
This sequence comes from Candidatus Zixiibacteriota bacterium, assembly GCA_043810415.1. Lineage (GTDB taxonomy): Bacteria > Zixibacteria > MSB-5A5 > MSB-5A5 > SM1-73 > CAIVRH01. The sequence goes on from JBDROD010000338.1 coordinate 121, forward strand.
TCTGCTCCTTACCCATCTCCGTCCCCGTTCCGGTCCCGGTTGCTGTTTTAACTAATTCAGTCTCAGCTGTTTTCTTCGTTTCGTCCGGGGAGGTTTTTTCTTCTAAATAGGGACCCAGTTGAACCGAAGAGTGATTTATCGGTCCGGGAGTTGAAGCTTTATCATCATCTTTGACCTGATTAGACGAAAAGACTGTTGGTTGGCTTTCTGATGTTTGGGTGCGAGCGGTTGAATTTACTGCTGACTTCTGGGATAACAAAACGTCTTCAACCGCTTGGTGAGTTTCAGTATTTTTTACCTCCACCTTTGGCGAAGATGCTGTTTGTGCTGGCACCTGTTTCAGTGAAACGTCGATTGGAATCTCTGATTCCGGTAAAGTAGCGGTTGGAGTTGTAGCAGCAACCTCATGCTTAGTTTCGTTTTCACCCTTTTCCGGAGACGGGGTCTTAACTTGAGTAGTTATCGGATATCCCCAGGTATATTCCTGGTTCTGCGAAAGCAGAACGTCGCCGGTGTCTGCATAGGATATTGGTTTTAAGTAAGCTTTCCGGTATTGGGGGTTTTCGTCCGACAGCTTTTCGGCAACGACTAACTCGGACAATGACTGTAATGGAGGAAGCACCGGCGGCTGGTTTTCCGGTTGGGTCTCAACAGACCTGGCAGTTGTTCCGGCGGTAGTGGCTAAAGCAGGCATATCTTCCCGCTCCGCTGGCATCTTCACTTTCGCAGTCTCAGTCCCGGTCTTTGTCTCGACTGTTTGTTTAGCCAACCCGACTCTATTATCTTCCTTGGTTTCTTTGACCGCCATCCATTGGGTAAAATCCGGCTCCTTAGTGGTTAGAATGGCAATGGTGGCTTGATTCTCACTTCCCCTCTCCAAAACCTTATATACCACGGTGCCGTTCAGATCCAATACCACCCTGACGATTTTCTCCGGGGTCACCTGATACTGGCTGGTGCGGATGGCATTGATGATACCCGGAGGTAATCCCTCTCTGAACTCGTGTTTCGGCAGGTCGAAGACCATATCTTGGCAGTCTATTATCAGCCGGTGCGGCTTCCCGTTCTTGGCTTCCTCAATGGAATGCGAAAATTCAAACGGTTTATCCCCATATATGGTGACCCGGGTGTAATCCCCTTCTCTCTCCAGTCTGATGTTATCGATTCGCCCTCCTCCCCAGGCAACATTGATCAGCATCAAAAGCGCCTGGATGAGGATAAACGCCAGCAGAAAACAAGAGATTTTATTTCTTTGATATATTCTCATGTATCACCCTTTTTAGAATTCTATCTCTTTAAGCCTTTCCTCTTCCTTTACATAATAAGTGGTCAATTTGAATGAAGCGGTAATGCTCCGGGCTTTCTGTTCTGGGCTTTGCCCCTCCTGGGGTGTCGCCGTTATGGTCATGTTCGAAACGTTGGCTAAAAATGGGAAATTGGCGATATTACTCAAAAATCTCCCGAAGTTATGATATGATCCCGCGATCTCCAAGTCAAAGGAGCTGGCATTGTAAAAGCCCACTCCTTCGGGAGCTTTGGGGAGAATCTGGATGATTCCGGTCTGGTAAGAGGAGGCAGCTGAATGCATCTGCATCAAGAACAGGGGTATCTGCCTTTCCTCGGGCAGCAAACGCTCCACTCTCCGATATCGGTCTATCAATCGGTGGTATTCCTCCTTCAGGCTCTCGTAACTTTTGGCCTTCAGTTCCACATTCTTGAGATTAGACATCAGATTCTCGTATCGGGTCTGCTTCTGCTGTATAATGACGGTGTTTTTGGAGTAGATTTTGGCATACCAAAAATAGATCACCAGAACGACCACCAATCCACCCAGCAGAAGCTTTTGTGTCTTCGGATCCTTTAAATCCATCTTATTGCCTCCCGGCAGCTAAAATTAAGCTGATATCTTCTTTTTCATCCGTCTCAGCCAGCTCGTGTACGGCTGTATCCGCTCCGGTGCTTTCCACCTCCGGCAGATAATACAAATCACCAACCAGCTGGAAGTTATAAGTCTTGATTTCCTTAACATCGGCTTTCTTCACGTACTGTAAATCCATATTTTTGAAATACTGCGATTGCATCAGCTGAATCAAGAACGCAGCCAGACTGTTTAAGGAATAGCTGTACCCCTCTATGGTCACCTTCCGTACCGGTGATTCAGGCGGTGCGGCTTGGGAGGACCTCACCGAATCTGTCTTGGAAACGATTCCTGAATCCTCCTCCTTCAACAGGGAGAGCCACAGGTATTCCGGCGCTCGCTTGCTTAAGTCCTCCATCACCCGGACCCATACCGAACGGCTTCGGTCCAAAGTTTCTATGGCCGACATCCTCTGCAGAATCTTGTCCTTAACCTGGGTCAAAGCATCCACCAGCTCGATGTTGGCTCTCAGCTGGTCGGTTCTCTTCTGAGCCTCTTCTATTTTACCATCCAGACTTTTCAGCCTGATATTTTGAAGCACACTGATGGTGACAAACAGCAGAACCAGTACCCCCACAACGGCAGCTAGGTAGGTGATGCTTTTGTCGATGGTAATTACTTGGTTCTTTTTCCTCAGCTCCCGGGGGAGTAGATTGATTTCGATCTTGGCCATTTTATTTTACCTTTCGCGAAGCTAATCCCACCGAAACCGCCAAAAGCGGCGCTATCCGGTCCGGCTCCATATCCTTGAATATGTCCGGATCGTATTCCACGTTTCTTAAGGGATTAGCAATCTCAATGGGAACGTTCAGTTTTGCCTGTATGAACTCGGGCAGAAATGGGATCAGTGAGCCACCCCCGGAAAGAACCAGCCAATCTATCTGCGGTGCCTTGGCCGTGGATTTGAAGTAGGAGAAAGCTACCTCCAGACCGGAGATCAGTTCCTCGGAGGCTGTCACCACCGTGGCTTTGAGCATATCCTGGTCGATGGAAGCTCCCATCTCCCCTTTGATGGTTTTTAGTGCCAGTTCCTGGTTGATGCGAAATTCCTTCATTATGGTGTTGTAGATGATCCTTCCACCGCTGGCTAAGTCTCGGGTGGAATGAAATAGTCCATCCTTGATGAAAGTGATGCTGGTGGTATCGAATCCGATATCCAAAAGCGCCGTCACTTTGTTGGGATCGATCTCGTAGTTTAAATCGTACGCATTGAAGATGGCAAAGGCGTCGGTATCCACCACCACCGGCTTTAATCCCGCGTCGGTGATCAGTTCCACGTAGGAGTTCAAAAATTCGTTTCGGGCTGCCACCAAAAGCACGTCCATCTTCTGGCTCTCTTCGTTCACGTTGACGATGTGATAATCCATGGTGACGTCCTCGACGTCAAAGGGACTCCGCTGCTCGGCTTCGAATAGAATGGCTTGCTGAGCTTCGTTCCCGCTTTTTTTGTCCATGGTGATCTTGTCCGTGATCACCCCGTGTCCCGATATGGATATGGCCACCTCTTTCAATCGGGGATCGCACTGCTCTACCAAACTTTGCAGATTGAAGATGAGGGTTTCCTTGTCCTTGATCTCCTCATCCACTATCACCTCCATGGGCAGTTCCCTCATCCCCAGGGAGGTCAGGGCATATGCGTCCCCCTTTTCTTCCAGCTTCACCAGCTTAATGGAGGAGGCGCCGATATCCAAGCCTGCAACCGTTCTTGCTTTTTTTCCGAAGATCATATTGTTCTCTTTTCAAGTTTATTCTGTAAAGTGGTAACCTTCTTTTGCACTAATTTTCTTGTCGGCTGAAATTCGAGTAACCTTGAGTATCTTTAAAATATTTTGAGAACGGAAAATTGATTTCCCCTCCCGGCAAGATGTTCCATTGTTTTCATCCCCGATCTATAACTACCATCGGCAGGGTAAAAAAGAAATTTAATGCTGATTAAAATAAATTTGAAGAAACGCCTGATTGCTCGACTCACTTCTCTATCGGGTATGAAACAGACATCCAATTCATTCTGCCATTTACCGCATAGGAATTCCAGGTCATTAACGGAGAAGAATGAAATAGCATCTCCGTTTAAATTTAAGGATGCGAGAAAACAACTTGGTTTTAATCTAAGGCTCCGGGAATAATCAGCAGTGCTTATATCCCCCCGTAAATCTAATAGAATTATAGCCGGGTGACCCTCAGCTTCAGTGGTGATTTGGAAATGGATGGTAAATGGCGGCTCATTCAGTTCAACCAAATCAAAGTTGACTCCGGGAAAAATTCGAGCGCAGACTTAAATGCTTCCAACCTTCATGATCTTGCTGAATTGATCCGTCGAAGGATCGAAAATAGATTATCCCTTAGTAGAGATTCGATCTTAAAGGAGCTTTATCCAAAGTCGATTCTTTATCATTGATAGGTCAGCTTCACCCGACCGGTTGAAGCCAGAACGTTCACGTTAGCTAAATCGTTCCCCTGACTATAACCCACCACCACCCCCCCGGTGCTGGAGGCGCTTCCGTCGGGTTTGAAGATAATGGTGTAATTGGTGAAAGAACAGGATGAGATGGACAGGTTCTGGTCCAGGGTAACGGTTCTTATCACCGAGTCGCCAACCTCATAGGTAAAAGCGGGGAGATTGACCATATCCTTAAAAATGACGTATCGGCGCTGTTCTGAGTTGAAATAAAGACCGACTTGAGTTCTCTGGGTAATTGCCAGTGACCGGACCAATCGCAGATCGGAAACTATGTCCCGGCTGGCGCTTTTGAATTCCAGACGGGGACCTACCTTGCTGAATTGTGGAATGCCCATGGCGGCTATGATGCTGATGATGACCACTGCAATGACCAACTCGATCAAGGTTATTCCTCTTGAGTTATTTTTCCTGATCATTCTGTCTCCTTCCTCTAGAATCCTTTAATTTAATTCATAGATTTACGCTAGCTATTTACCCTGGCATTAAATAAGCAAAGCTTATGCCTAAAAGATCAATTTGATTAATAAAGCTTCCCGGGGATAACCAAAAGACAGGAAACACGTTCTGATCTAAGATTAAATGTCACTATTATGACCTAAAGCATCGCGTGGCATTTTGTACCGATAAACATCGAGCTAAATCGACAGAATGTGGGAATATTCCCATATTCCGACTCGGAAAGCTATTGACTAATAGAAATTTCTGCGTAAATTATAAGAAGGGAGAAAGAAAGCCGGAAAATCAGGTTTTATCTGAAGACCCGGATCGGTTTGATCTTCCTTTTAATGTTATTTAATCTCTGGGCTGTTTGAATGATAACCTGCAATGAAGGAGAAAAGTCGATGTCACCTATTTCAACGATCAAGAATTACTTTTTTGTTCTGGTGCTTCTTTGTCTTGTCCTGGGGATGGATCAAGTTAGTCGAAGTCAGTCCGCACCTAATCCAGATATAATCCTCACCAAAGAAGACCCGGTTATCGCAAAGAGATTTGCTGACGTACTATCCACCATGGATCCTCAGAGCCAGGTCAAGGTTTGGGTGTTTTTCACGGATAAAGGATTTACGGATCAAAGGGATTATCAATCCGCATTGAATCAAACCGTTAAAACTCTAACCCCCAGAGCCAGCTGGAGAAGGTCCAAAACTATGAAGTTCGGTCTGGCTGATTTCCGTGACATTCCGGTGAATCAGTCTTATATTGAACGGATAAGAAAATTCAACGCCACGGATAGACAGAGGTCCCGATGGTTGAATGCCGCCAGCTTCGAAATTCCGGTGGGGGAGTTGAAAAAAATATCCGCTTTAAGCTTTGTCCGGTCCATAAAGCCGGTACTGGGAGGTAAAAGAAAACCTATAGATTTGGGAAATGTTCAACCGGAACCGCTTCAGGGAAAGGGAATGTTCACCTTGAATTATGGTTCCTCCTATTCACAGCTTCAGCAGATCGACATACCGGCAGTTCACAGTTTGGGTTACTATGGTCAGGGAGTATTGGTTTGTATGATGGATACCGGCTTCAGAAAAGACCATCAGGCATTCCAGCTGGCATATACTGAAGGCAGGGTTTTAGCGGAATGGGACTTCATCAACCAAGACGGAAATACCCAGAATGAAACTGGTGACCCATCCAGTCAACACAATCATGGTACCATGACCTGGTCAACGTTGGGGGGAGCTTCCGATGGAAACCTTTATGGTCCTGCCTATGGGGCGTCTTTCATCCTGGCAAAAACTGAGGATGTCTCCGGGGAAACGCCGATTGAGGAGGATAACTGGGTAGCGGGAATGGAATGGGCCGACAGCATCGGTGCCGACGTCATCTCCAGCTCCTTGGTATACATTGACTGGTACACCTATCCTGATCTGGACGGGAATACTGCAATTATCACCATCGCTGCAGACATCGCCGCTCAGCTTGGAATCGTGGTCTGCAACGCCATGGGTAACGAAGGGTCCGGCAGCGGTAGTCTGGCCGCACCGGCGGATGCCGACAGTATAATCGCCTGCGGTGCGGTGGACGGAAGCGGCAACATCGCCTACTTCAGCTCTCGGGGTCCCACCTATGACGGAAGGATCAAACCGGAGGTATGTGCCCGGGGAGTCTCCACCTACTGCGCCAATCCCTCTTCTGCCACCGGTTATACCACTGCCAACGGGACTTCCCTCTCCACTCCCTTAATCGGCGGCGCGGCTGCGGTGGTCCTCTCTGCTCATCCCAACTGGACCCCGATGCAGGTAAGGGAGGCAATGATGCAAAGTGGTAACAACTCTTCATCTCTGAACAACACTTATGGCTGGGGAATCCCCGACATTTTAGCCGCCATACAATACAGTTTCTATCTGACCGGAGATATGACTGGTGATGGAGAGATCAATGTCTCCGATTTAATATTCCTCATAGATTATCTTTACAGAAATGGACGAGCTCCCTCCCCCCTGTTTTTGGGTGATGTGAACTGCGATGATGGAGTGAACATTTCCGACGTAGTCTACTTGATAAATTTCGTTTACCAGAGCGGAACCGAGCCATGCTCTCACTGACCTGATTTGAGTTGAGAATCAGATATTCTTATAGAAGAATTGCCTTTTCCACGGCGCCTAACCCCAAAAGTTGGGCGCTGTTTTTTTTGTAACGCCAGCGCTTCCGACGTTCCAATTCCAACTATTGAAACCAAACCTTCAGAAAAACCTTGACATGAGGTTTAAGATATTTAGATTGGTATCAAAGGCTATTTTACTCGATCAGATTTACCATTGAAGGTTCGATTTTAGATATCCCTTTTGAAAACAGGGGTTATTTATATATATGAGTAGCAATAAGCATCCAGCGCCGTTTGGGGAAACTTATATGGATAACCGGGCTGTGTTTGTCTTCTCCGGTTCGTAATATTCAAAGAAAAGTCAGAGGACTAATCCACCTCTCTTTATGAGAACACTTTCCTTATATTATATAGGTATTTGATCTGGTAAAAGAAAATGTGTAAATTTTGAACAATCTGAATAAACTAGGGGAATCATTAGGAACCTCTGGTTAACCAGAATAATTTCTTTTGATGGAGGTGACTATGCAGTTAAGAATAAAACGAATTTTAAAAGGCGGGGAATACATCCTTTCTTTTGAAAGTATCAGTTTCTCCCGGATTGAAAGGAAAAAACTGAAGAAAACCGGAATCCCCCTCCTCGATTTAAGTGCACAGGGAATAGGACTGCAGCCGCTGGATCAAATAGATTTCTCCATTAAATGCCAGAATGAAGAACAGGCGAACCAGCTGACGTACTCCATCAGACAGAACATAAAATATCAATTATCCCGGCTTATAGCTGATAGGAAGACATCGCCGAATCAAAAGGTGGTTGGAATTTATTTGCGGCGAAGGAAGCTGGTGTTCGGTTTAACCTGTATTCTGGCGATTCTATTGCTATCCTCATATACCGGAGTGATCTCTTCGCAACAGATTACCCATCTGGGGAAACAACTGTTGGTTTCCACCGCGGGCATAAAAAACCATTCTACCTATCCGGTTAAATTAGCCCAATTGAATGGCGACAGATCAGCAAATGGTGATAACAGAAAGTATCAGGGAAGCAACAAAGCCAGCGGTTCAGGCAGCATTTATGTCAACAACTCATCGGATATGACCGGTTCATCTTCTTCGAAGTACTTAAGACCGGACTTTAACATAATAGCCGATCCCGAAACCCTCATAAGGTATCAAGAGTGGAATCCCAAGCAGAAGAAATCTGACGATCAATCAGTCGCTGAACAATTCAAGCTGATCTTTATGACCAGGGGAGGGTTTGAAGGACCGGTGGATCTGGAAGTTTCCGGTTCATGTTACCAGGTGGAAAGCCATCTTTTCCCCGCTCGAATAAAAACGCTGCCCGGCAGCGCAACTTTAATCGTCAATCTGTCCCCCCAATCCCCTTATCAGGTTTGCAATAGCATCACCGTCACTGCCCGGGGAATTACTGCAGATGGGAACTTGATCATTCATGAGAAGAAATTGGTTCTGGCGGTCAGGGAAAGACCGGAGTATCGGGGAAAACTATGGCATGTTACCCCGTCTGGAAACGACCTCTTGGGCGACGGAACGGACAAAACCCCCTTCCGGACCATACAGAAGGGAATAGACTGTGCTCAAACCGGAGACACCGTGCTGGTGGAAAGGGGGTTATATCGGGAGAACATTAGCATAAAAGACAAAAACGGGATAACCGTAGCCAGCCGTTACCAATTCGAACCGGAGGAATCGACCATAAAATCCACTATCGTCGAAGCGCCTCACGGAGGCTGGGTGGTAACCATAGGTCGAAGCGAAAAGGTTGGTTTGCAGGGCTTCACCATCAGAAACGGAAAGGGAAAT
>JBDROD010000339.1:0-2783 GCA_043810415.1 Candidatus Zixiibacteriota bacterium
GACGAGAGTCTGGAAGTCACAGCCGTGCATGGTCCCTACCACGCACGGTAGGACCGGAGGACGGTGATCGGTTATCGGGGGATGCCGGAAGAAAACAATTGGTGATGGACTTGCCGCCACACTGGTGGAGCGTCTCGCGGGTGCAGGAGCCCGGCGGACATGCTTTGAGAGGAAGATTCTTATGCTGATCCGTATAACATATCGGAATAAATGCCTGGATGGGAAGAAAATCAGACAAGGCACGTTTACTACTGCAAATCCCATTTCTCGATCTGTATCTCTCCGAGGTCGTGCCAATTGTCATCGGTCCTGCCCTTGAGGGGAAACTTTATTGCCGGTCTGCCGCTGTATAAATCGAGCAATCCGATTCGAACCCTGTATGTACCCGGCGCCAGATTGGGCACACAGAACCGGTCTTCGATAACTATATCGTCTCCCGGAAGCCATTTTGTTATATCCGTATCGATTGTAATCATGCCGGAAGTTTCCTGGTTCCAGAGTTGAAGAACCAGATCGTGCCTGCGGTAGATCGGTGCTACCCCTCCGTTCACCCACCACATCTGAATCGGCATCATGCTGCCGGCCCGTACCTTTGCCGGGTACTCCATTTTGCGAAGTTCAAAGCGGTATCCCATTCGTTTGATGAATTCCTCGAATTTGGGCATCCACCCAGCCGGGATGGCAGAACTCTTGGCATTGACAGAGCTGACGTGCCATCGCAGAGCCTCGGCGATGGTATTATCAATATCCCAGCCCGATTCCAGGTGCCTGGCGAAGGTTCGCCCAACCTCAAAAACCACTGGCGCTGTTTTCCAGGCATCGGTGGCACCTGTGCCGGAAATCCTCATGGGGTAACGGTCGTTCATTTCGCACCAGGGCTCGCAGTACATCGGATCGCCCAGGCTGTCTGCCCGCCAGCCAGCCCCTCGTTGAACGGCATAGGTCAATCCCTGTTCGTCTCCGATCAGCATCAGGAGCGGTGTTTTTTGAAAAGATTCCAGGTAAATGTCGATCAGCTGTTTTTTTATCTCCCAGGGAGGCATCATGCCGGGACGGGTCCAGGTGTGCCATTCGCCCCAATATCCAAGAGCCGCCAGATCAACCGATTCCAGCCAGGGATGTCCATCGTAACGCTGTCCGAATGCTCTTATCAATTCTCCCCAGTACTCGACAAATTTAGGGTCACGGTAATCAGGCTGCCAGACTTCTTCGTCGAACTCCTCCATCAGGAAACCTTTGGCCTCTTCCATGTACCAATTGGGAATCTGGGTGCCGCGATGACTTTGAGGCATCATGCGAATCTGTAGTGTCTGGCCGTGACGGTGTGCCTGGAGCAGGGAATTGTCGATTATATCCCAGGCGTATTGTCCCTTCACCGGCTCCAGCACGTCCCAGTACCAGCGGCAATAAGAGAGGCTCGTCTGGGGATAGTCCTTGTTCTCAAGAGAGGAGATCTCCTTGTTGAAGGTAAGCGGGCCCTGTTCGCTCCAGCGGTCCGGAAAGAGAGGATCGCCGTTAAAGTGCTGGAAGGTGGCGATACCTTTCCCGGGGTTAATCAAAAGCTCATCAGTTCTTTCCGGGAGAATACGTACCGTTTCCTGGGCTTCAACAACACCCGGAAAAATATTTAAAAGCAGAAAGATAAAACTCAATAGTAAAATGCTCTTGTTTTTCAAAACTATCCTCCTGGCAGGTTGACTGGCCTTAGGATAAATGCTCTCGCCATCGTGCCGTTCTTAAGAAAACTCAAAACATATAAAATCACTTAAGCAGCTTTTAATCGGGCAGAATCTCTTTCCATATTCTCAGATAATTACCGCCGGAAACCAGCGCAATATCTTTTTCTGAATGACCATGTTTCCTGAGAAGCGTAATGAAATTATTCCAGTGTTCAAACATAGTCTGGGCTTCCACTCCGCCGGGGGCAGGTTGTTTTGAAAAGCCCGGTACATACCCAACTGCGGGATGGCCAGCGTCGTGTCCTAACCAGCCAATGCCCACATGTTCCGCTCCGACCAGATCAACCATATAATCGATTTCTTTAGCTAAAAACTCATAGTCGGTCCGGCCCTCTATGTAACGGATTCCAACAATACCACCTGTCGAGGCGATTGCCTTTATCTCCTCATCCAGATGCTGTCTGGGAGTGCTGATGAATTTGTAGGGATTAGTGTGGGTGGACACGATTGGCTTGGTGGTAATTTCCGCCAGATGATATACACCGTTCGCCGAAAGATGAGATGCGCCGATCATCATCCCCAAACGGTTCATCTCTTTTACCACCTCCACGCCGAAATTAGAGAGCCGCCCTGCCATTTTTCCTTCCCAAAAGCCATCAGCAAGCTGATTTCGGGCGTGGTGAGTTAATTGCATGCCGCGAACGCCAAGACGGAATATATTGCGTAACAATGCAAGACGCCGATCCTGCGGGTATTCAGGTTCCGGGACTATTTCAATTGGCGCGCCACCCTCAAAATCCAGAAAAATTTTCAGATGATTCAGGTCGGGTTTCGCAGGGATATCTTTTTTTGATAACACCAGGGATGCTTTGCCATTGGTTTTCTCGATTTCGCAGAGCAACATATCAATAACCCGTAAAGAACCATCAAGCTGATCCTCCACCCCACCGCGTTGGTCTACGGAGTCTCCTCCAGCGGGCATGATTACCACATCAACTCCGCCCTCCAATAAGCGAGGCAGTAAAAAATCTCGCAGCGGTGAGTTTTGGGTTTTATCGCGCAGTGCAAAACGATCATTGAATTCCCAAATATCCCGATGTCCTT
>JBDROD010000340.1:0-2097 GCA_043810415.1 Candidatus Zixiibacteriota bacterium
CAGCTCAGTTTCCCATAGTGCACTCCTATGGGATTTGCTCGATGAGAAGATGCCGGGGATTACCGGGGTGAATAACGATCCCAGCACGGCCTATGCGAACCTGATCGTTTCAATAGACAATAGCTACTACGGCCAAGTGCAGCAGGTTGCGGCGAATATCTGGGGTTGGATGGGATCTCATCAAATAGGCAAGAATATCATCGTGTGTGATTCAGACATCGATATTTATAATCTCAACGAGGTATTTTGGGCAATTGCCTATCGGGTTGATCCGAAGCGTGACATCATTCAATTCCCGCACTGGATACATGCCCTCGACCCCATAGTCCACCCCGATGAAAAGGTTCTAGGCCACGGAGGGAATAAGGGGACAAAGCTCTTGATTGACGCCACCAAGGCCATAGAGAAACCCCGCTCAGATAAATTATTCGGGGAAAGATTTGCCGTGGTTGCCTATCCCGACGAAGATACAATGAGACAAGTCAGGAGTAGATGGAAGGAATATGGGCTGGATTAACATGACAAAAAAACATCTTCCGGAATGACGAAGGGATTCCTGAACCTGGGGCTGAGAAAGGGTGACATGGTAGACACCCAAATGGCCGGATGTTCCAGATGGGCATACCCTGCGATATGTGATCTTACCTGAGAAATCTTATTCGAATAAATCGTTATGATAAAGCTCCACCATGAGGCTGTCCGACAACCTCCTATGGGCATTTTCCTGGGGAGGATACTCATGAAAAGAGCCCATGCCACCTGGGTTAGTGGAAGTAATGGATATATACTGAGAAAAGAGGTGAAAGAGAGGAATTGGAAGGGGTTGGAAGAAAAGCTCATTAATTGTTCTCATATAACAATTAAGGGAAGGAGGGACCTTTGATACGCCGTGGGGGAAAACCTTAATTCGAAAAGGAGATCACCAGGCCATGGGAAAGATATTCATAGGTAAATCCGCACCGGATCCTAATTATCCATTTTGGCTTTTAAAGGACTATAAGGTCATCCCCTGTGAGAATGTGTCTTTGGATGTAAGCGAATCGGGTTGCCATATGGAATAAGGAGAATCCCCTATGGATTATAAGAATCTTATTTATGAAAAGAAAAAGTGGGTAGGCAAGATCGTGATTAATCGTCCTAAAGCCCTAAATGCCATTGATTTAGAATCTATGGTGGAATTAAAGAATTTGTTGCTGGAAATAAAGGATGACCCCCAAATCCGGGTTATCCTTATTACAGGCTCAGGGGATAAATCCTTTATTGTAGGTGCTGACCGAAACGAGATGAAACGCCACGGTGATGATGAAAAAGAGGCCAAGGAGTTTGAGGTATGTGGACGGGATGCCTTCAGCCTTTTAGAGAACATGGGAAAGCCCTCTATCTGTGCCATAAACGGGTTTGCCTTTGGCTTGGGACTGCAACTTGCCCTTGCCTCCACATTCAGAATCGTATCTGCTGAGGCAAGGTTAGGACTGCCCGAGATCAATTTCGGCTTTTTCCCAAGCATGGGGGCAACCCAAAGATTAACCCGTTTAGTTGGTGAGGGAAAGGCTATGGAAATGATATTAACCGGGGAACCTATCGATGGGGAAGAAGCATTCAGAATAGGTCTGGCGAATAAGCTCATTCCTTCCGCTGAATTAAAGGAGTATGCCGAGAAATTTGCTGAAAAATTATCAGAGAAAAGTCCCATTACAATGAACTTAGCCATGGATGCTATCAAACATGAAAAAATATTGTCCATGGAAGATGGATTAGCCTATGAATCTGAGTTGTCGGATATCTGTTTTAAAACCGAAGATTTCCAGGAAGGAAGGTCGGCTTTAAGCGAAAAGAGAAAACCAATCTTTAAAGGAAGGTAGGAAAGTTAGGGTTTTAAACGAATGGAGGAACCAAGAGATGGCTTATCAAGATATGAGGGCATGGATACAGAAACTGGAGGAAGAAGGAGAACTTAAAAGGATACAAACAGAGGTTGACTGGAATCTGGAGATCGGCGGGATACTTCGAGAGGTCTGTGACCGCTGTGGTCCGGCGCTGCTTTTTGAAAACATCAAGGACCACAAAGATACCCTTTGCACCAGGCTTTTTACCGCC
>JBDROD010000341.1:0-8986 GCA_043810415.1 Candidatus Zixiibacteriota bacterium
TGCCTTCTTTCCCAGGATGATATCCTTGAATTGATTCATCCCCGCATTGGCAAAGAGGAGGGTGGGATCGTCCCGGGGTATCAACGATGAGCTGGGATAGATCTTATGATCTCTTTCCTTAAAGAATTCCAGGAATTTTTCTCTTATCTGGTCGCTTTTCATTTTATTTTATTTCTTTAGGATTAAATAAAAGATGAATAGTATTGATTATTTCCTTTTACCCCTCATTTTCCATGCGAGGGAGAGGGGACAAGGATTGTTCCATTGCAGTCTTCGCAGTTCCATAAGAAAACCCTCTTCTCAACAGAAAACCATACATCCTTCTTCTTGCCACCTGCGGCTCCAGATTCTTATACCGATTTTTGATCTTCTCCAACAGTTCTAAAGCGGATTTATCCTCATTTTGACACGATTCGTTTAATACTTGATCTATTATCTCTTTTTTTATCCCCTTTTTCCATAGTTCCTGCTTAAGCAGCTTTTTACCTCTGGGCTTATATTCCAATCTCTCCTTCACCCAGGCGGTGGCGAACTCCAAATCGTTAATTAAATCATATTCTTCCAGTTTTTCAACGGTTCTTTTGATGGTATTTTCGTCGAATCCCTTTTGTTTAAGCTTATCCTTAATCTCATTTTCGGTCCGGCGGCGGAAAGACAGAAATCTCAAAGCGGTTTCCTTGGCTTTGTTTTCGTTTTCCCCAAGCCGGATTTTCTTTAGGGTGGGCTCGTTTACGTCTTGTCCCTTTTTTAATCCGAACTTGGCAACGATCTCATCGTCTAATCCGAAGGCAAATTTACCATCGATGAAGACCGAACACCGATTAGGTCTTCTTTTCTGAGCTTCGATTTTGGTGATGGTTTTTTGTCTGAGCATGTTTTTGTTTTGTCCTGTCACTCCGATCTTCAACCGAAGAGGAGAATTAGAATACCGCGTAGCGGAGCCTTTATGGCTCCGTTCACTCTAGTGAAAATATCACGTAGAGGAGCCTTCACGGCTCCGTTCACTTTAATATTCTGCAAGAGAGTTACTTAGTTTTGGCTTTCGCTGGCTCTTTTTCTTCTTCCTTTATTTTCTCCAAGCCTAATTTCTCTTTTAGCTTATGTTCAACCTCTTCAGATATGTCCTGGTTCTGGATTAAAAATTCTACGGCATTGTCCCGTCCTTGTCCCAGCCGGTCGTTATTGTAAGAAATCCAGGAGCCGCTTTTCTCCAGCACTTTCTCATTCACCCCCATATCGATCAACTCTCCGGTTTTGGAGATTCCCTTGCCATAGATTATGTCGAACTCCGCATCCCGGAAGGGGGGAGCGACCTTGTTCTTCACCACCCTCACCCGGGTGCGCGATCCCAAAATCCGGTCGCCTTCCTTTAGGGAAGCTATTCGGCGAATATCCAACCGCACCGAGGAATAAAATTTAAGGGCGTTACCACCCGTAGTCGTCTCCGGATTGCCGAACATCACCCCGATCTTCATCCGGATCTGGTTGATGAAGACCACACAGGTTTTGGACTTGCTGATGCTCCCGGCCAGCTTTCTCATGGCTTGAGACATGAGCCGGGCTTGAAGCCCCATGTGCGAATCCCCCATCTCTCCTTCGATCTCCGCCTTGGGAACCAAAGCAGCGACGGAATCGATCGCTACGACATCCACCGCTCCACTGCGCACTAAAGTTTCGGTTATATCTAAAGCCTGCTCTCCGGTATCTGGTTGGGAGACCAAGAGATTATCGATATCCACCCCCAAATTCTTGGCGTAGGCTGCATCGAAGGCATGCTCCGCATCGATGAAAGCGGCAATGCCTCCCGTTTTCTGCGCCTCTGCCATGATATGCAGAGCCAAGGTGGTTTTTCCGGAGGCTTCCGGTCCGAATATTTCCACGATTCTTCCCCGGGGAACACCGCCTACTCCCAATGCTACATCCAGACCCAAAGAGCCGGTGGATATCACCGGAATCCTTTCGCCCAGAGTATCGGTTCCCAACTTCATGATCGAGCCTTTGCCAAACTGTCTCTCTATCTGCAAGACCGCCTGCTGCAATGCTTTTTTCTTTTCCTCTTTTGCATCCGACATTTCATTCACCTCACTTTCCTAGCCGTTTTGTTACTTTTTAAAGTTATCTTACCATCCCTGTAACTATATCTAATTAAAAATAGCAGAATTCTAACCTTCTTAAAAATTTATAATTTTGGATTGAAATTTTGCATTTTGCTCTTTGAATTTTTAATTCTGCATTTCCGACAAGTCCCACCGTTACTGATTGTCTTCTTTGCGACGGACTATGGACGATAGACGACGGACATTCTAATTTGCTGACTAGCCTGCCAGCGGTATCTTCTTTAGCGGGGTGTATATCGCTCCGGCCGGGTGAAGCTGGCTTTTCATCACCACCACCTCGTTTACCTCGATTTCGTCCGTGGAGAAGTCGGAGGATTTTACCAGCTCCATCAGGTTCTCGATATTCTTGGGAGATTTCACCCGTCCGATGGTAAAATGAGCCGAGAATTTCCTGTTCTCTTTGGGAAAGCCAACCTTCTCCATCTCCTCCTCCACTTTCTCTGCTAGATAGGAAAGCTCTTTTTCCCCGCTTCCGGCTGCTATCCAGACCACCCGTGGTCTTCTGAAATCCGGAAAAGCACCCATCCCCTTAAGGCTCATTCTGAACTTCTTTATTCCTTCCAGGGCTTTTTCCGTGGCAAGAAAAACGTCACTTATCTTATCCTCCGGCACCTCCCCCAAGAATTTCAGGGTGACGTGAATATTCCCCGGTTTAACCCACGAAATAAAGGCTTTTATCTTCTTCAATGGAGCTTGCGCCAGATCGATTTGTTTCTTCACCCTCTCCGGCAATTCTATGGCGATAAAAGTTCGCATGTTCCTCTCTCTTACTATCTGTTTAATCCGCTCAATCCGTTGATTGGTTTTTGCGGTGGACTGCGGACATTTTTATTCAATCAGAAACAGTCTCACCATATTCAAAGCCGCTTGTGCGGCTCTCTGGCGGTTGGTTCTTCTGTCCTGTCCGAAGATATATCTTTCGGCAAACGAATCGTTTTCATGGGCGAAACCGATGTACACCAAACCCACCGGCTTTTGCGGCGTTCCGCCGGTAGGACCCGCAATTCCCGTAGCGGACAAGCCCAAATCGGTCCCCGCCAGCTTCCTTACCCCCTCTGCCATCAGAACCGCTACCACGTCCGAAACCGCACCGTGTTTTTCGATCACCGCCCCGGGGATTTTCAGAAGCTCGCTTTTGGCCGCATTGCTGTACGTGATCACCCCTCTTTCGAAATACTGGGAGCTGCCCGAGACATTGGTGATCCTCGCGCCGATCAAACCGCCGGTGCAAGACTCCGCCACCGCGATGGTCTTCTTTCTCTCGACCAAAAGCTTCCCCAAAACCTCCTCCAGCGTCTGCTCTTCCGTCCCGTAGATGAATGAGCCTAAAATCTCGCTTATCTTATCCTCATAGATGTCTATCTTTGCTTGCGCCTTAGCTTGGTCTTCAGATTCCATGGTGAGCCTGATATCCACCCCCAGATAGGTGGGAAGGAAAGCAATTTTAAGCTCCTCTGTGGGATCGATCAGCTTTTCTATCTTCTCAAACAAGGCAGATTCCGAGATGCCGGTGGTTCTCAGTCTTCGATGGAGGATGAAATGTTCGGCTCCCGCATTCCCAGCCGTCATCTTCGATTTCAAAACCGGTAAAACCTCGTTCTCCAGCATCCATTTCATCTCCACCGGCACACCCGGCAGAGCGAAAAAGAGGATCTTCTCGTCCTCGATGAATATCCCCGGCGCCACCCCCCACTGGTTGGACAGGGCTTTAGCCCCCTGCGGGACCAAAGCCTGATTCTGGTTTACGCCGGGCATGGGGATGCCGCGCTTCTGAAAAGACTCCTCGATGTTTTTCAAGATCTCCGGATGGAATACCAGATTTCTCTTGAAGGTTTTGACTATGGCTTTCTTGGTCAAATCGTCGGAGGTGGGACCCAGTCCACCCGTGGCGATGATCACGTCCACCCGGGATCGGGCGGTCTCCATCGCTTCGGCTATCCGGATTATGTCGTCCCCCACGCTGGTTTTGAAGATCACGTTCAATCCCAGGCCGGAAAGCTTCTCGGCCACAAAGGGGGAGTTGGAATCCTCGATCTGTCCATAAAGCAGCTCGTCTCCGATGGTGATGATTTCCGCTCTCATATCACCTTTCCTGTCTGGATGTTGGCACTAAACTATTTTATAATTCGTAAGATATATAATCAATTGCAGGCACACGTTGGCATATACGCCTGCAACCACATCGTCTAAGGTCACTCCCCAACCGCCTTTTAACCTCTCCACCCATCCGGCTGGAGGGGGTTTGATCACGTCGAAGAACCTGAAAAGTAGAAACGCTCCCGTATAAGACCAAAGCCCGGCAGGAACGAATATCAAAGATATCACCATGCCGGTGACCTCGTCTATGACGATGGGCTTCCCGTCTTTGCCAAAGAACTCCTCCCCAATGGTAGCGGACCACACGCTGGTGAAAAACAAACCGATACTGATGGGAATTAATATATAATAAAAAGATGGAATAAGAAACCAAATTATCGCTACCGTGATAAAACTGGCAAAGGTCCCCCGGGCAACCGGAAAATAGCCGGCATAGAAGAAAATGGAGATCAGTTTGGCTAATTGGTTCTTTTTCAACGGAGATTGAGAGTTAATGATTATTTCAATACCCCTTTTAGCACGAATGCGTTTTTCACCAGATAATCCAATCCCGTCACCACGCTCAAAAGCATGGTGATAAATACCATGACGTCGAAAGCGCGTAGGGCTGAATGGGTGGTGAAGATGCTCCAGTTGTAACCCAGGGGGAGCAGGGTCGATTTTAAATTGATGTAAAGAAGGATGATGATGATCACCGTCATCTGGCTCACCGTCTTCCACTGCGCCAAAAGGGAGGGGGGGATCACCACCCCCTTGTAGGCGGTCAGACTTCGCAAGCCGGTTACCAGAAAGTCCCTGAGTATCATCACCAGAATCATCCAGGTCTTGACGTAGCCCAAAGCCACAAATGAGACGAAAGCGGTGAAAACTAAGATTTTATCTGCCAGGGGGTCCATGAACTTCCCAAAACCGGTGATCACCCCGGTCTTTCGGGCTAAATAGCCGTCATACAGATCGGTTAATGACGCTACTATAAATATGAAAGTGGCAAAATAGTGCGAGTAGGTGTTGTTGGTCAAAAGAAAGATCATGAAGATGGGAGCCAAAATGATTCGCGCTATGGTCAGCTTGTTGGGGAGATTCATGGGTTATCTGAAATTTTGAATCTTTGTGATTTTGTTTATTCGATCCTACTTTTACTCCTCGGCTTATAAGCCTATTAGAAAGTTAATTTACGAAAATTGTTCTTTAAAGCAATCCTTTTTTCTTTTTATGCTTTCTTCATCTCCTTGAGTCGGTTGAGGGCTGCTGCATACCCTTTGTCGTTTTTGGACCACTCCACCAATTTAGAACAGGGAAACTCTTTGCATTCATTACAGAACTCCAATCCTTTATCATCCACGCAGCATTTCAGTATCCAGCAGCCCGAAGACCAATGCTTAATTCTGTCACCTTTGCAACCGGAACAACGGATGTCCTCCAGCTTTACTACCTCGTTTTTTTCCTTTTTAAACCAATCTGCAATATATTGCGCTATTTTTCGATCACTGGTTGCCTGTAAAATGTCGCATTTAAAGCATTCGATACCGCAGGCGGCAATCATCTGATTCGCTTCACCCATGTCCGGTTCCTCCTTTCCTGGGTATGATCTTAATATCATAATTTAATCATACAGGAAAACCCGGCAAGGATTTTTTTACCATCGAGTAGCATGTTAGAGTTCAACTGCTGTAAGATAGGGCATGTCATAAGTTCCCCCTTTATTAAAGGGGGAATTTAAGGGGGATTATATTTTTCCTTTATCCTTTTTTTCGATTAGCTATGTTCACTGCGAGAGTAAAGAGGGGAATGAACAACAGAATTGATAAGAATCAACTGCCAAGTCTGAGGTTCTAGAAGATCTAATTTTAAAACCAAGTGTTGTTTGCTGATTAACTTCAACCCCGCCTTGGGTGAAGACAGCTGAATTATAAGTCTCAACCTTCTTATGCTGTCGAAACCTGTATTATTACTTCCAGGGTAAAAGTGCAGAAATTCACTTCACTTCATGATTTTGTAAGCCTCGACATTTTCGTCTACAGTACGAATCGTCAAACCGGCAACGGAGCCGTTATTGGTCAAATTGAAACTGATGCGCAGGTTTTTTGCCATGCCCAGATGATAACCGGCAAAATCGGTCAGCGTCAAGGGTAAAAAGGGAATGGATATGGTTTGAGCGGACATAGCGGGACCAACTCCGATATTCTCATGACCCCGCCAGATCAATCTAAAGAAAATGCTTCCTCTTTCTCCTCTTAACTCCACCATAGTCTTCACTGCCCCCTCCTCGAAAGAAGACGGGAGGGTGCCCAGGATAACTACCTGTTGGATCAGCCCGGTCTCATCTTCGCTATTCCTGATTCTCTCATCTATAAGCCGGCGAACGCGATCGAAACGTTTTTCCTTATCGGTCAATACTTCTTTGAAAGGTTCATAATCCCCTTTCAGCGCAGATTGAAAAATCTCGGTGGATTTATCATTAATATCGCTATGCAGATAGAGTTTTGCCCTCTCTCGATAGATAAACAAATTTATAGCATCCTGTCCCTGAAGGGTGACGCTCAGAGCTTTGTTTTTCTCCGAAGCAATCAAATGCCCCCCGGACTGCAGCCGGTAGTCTCCTTCGAATTTCTGCAAGCCAGCGGAATCAAATTCCATCACACCCGGAGGCAATGCCACTTCTCCGCCGAATAGAATATTCTCGATTTTGTCCCGGACTGCATCGATTAGCGGAACACCGTCATACGATTGGTTGCAGAAGAGGATGGTAACCGCATTCGAATCGACGTACCATCTAATCTCCGCGCTGTTTCCCAGCATGCTCCCCCCGTTGTGCTGGATCAAAGAGCCGTATTTGGCGGTGAGCACGTCCCAGCCATAGGCATAATCGTTCAAAAAAGGAGTAAAAAGCTCGCTTTTGGCATCGCTGGATAGGATGGAATCACCCTTTAACGCCAGATACCACCGGTACATGTCTTTAGTGGTCGAGAGGATGCCTCCATTGCCGATCAAATTCCAATAGGGGTATGGTTTCTCCAGAGGGGTGCTGTTATCGGTATCGTCTACATACCAGTGAGCCACCACCTTGCCGTCCCACTTGGGTAGGCGGTAGCCGGTAGAGACCATTCCGGCGGGCTGGAAAAGCTTTTTGTTCAGATACTTCTCGTAGGACTTGCCGGAGACCTTCTCGATGATCGCCGCCAGCAAGGTGTAACCGACGTTGGTATATGCAAACCTTTCCCCTGGTTTAAATTCCAAGGGTTGGGCCAGAATTTTCTTGACGGTTTCGTCCCTGGATGCTGTATCATAGTCCCCGGCTACGTCTTGCACCAATCCCGAAGTGTGGGTGAGGAGATGGCGGATGGTGATATTACTTTTGTCTTCCGGAACCCCATCCAGAATTTTACCGATGGGATCGCTGGTATTCAGCTTTCCCTCCATTTTGAGTTTCATGATAGCGGCAGCGGTGAACTGTTTGGTGATGGAGCCGGTGCTGAAGACCGTCTCCGCGGTGTTGCGGATATCCTTTGAGCGGATAGCCATTCCATAGCCCTGGTTGAGAATGGTCTTTCCGTCCTTTGACACCATGAGAGCGCCGGAAAATCCGAAGGGGGTGATCCGGGTCAGATACCGATCCAGCTTGGCTGCCGCTTCTTCCCGGACCGTTATCTCGCCAGTCCTGGCAATGCTGCAAGTTCCAAGAAAGTAAACACCCAGAAGAAGAATCCCCCTAAATTTCCGAGTTCTCGACCTCAGCATAACCTTTTTTAAGTTCATGTGATATCCCGGCTGATAAATTTATATCTTAAAGTTTGTACTTTCAATAATAGGAGTTTATTCCCTTCAAAACAGTTTAAATGAATTCCCCCCGGGCTACCATAACCGCTTTTCCACCCACTTGGACTGAAATCCCTTTTTCCGTTTTTTCACCTTTCAAGAGAAGCAGGGATGGTCTTCCGATCTCATATCCCTGTTCTACTTTTATATCGATTTTATCTTTCCCCAAGTAGCGGTATTTCACCAGATACCCGGCCAAGCAACCGTTGGCGCTTCCGGTGGCGGGATCTTCCGGTATGCCGTAGTAATCCACAAAAACTCTTGCTTTCAAATCATTATTCGGGTCTTCCGTTTGAGGGCAAAAAACAAGAACTGCTTTTGCCTGGGAACTTTCAACCAGTGCAAAGAATTTATCTTGATCTACTTTCGCTCTCTTTATAGCATCCTGTGTTTTCAAAGGCACAATGATAAAAGGTAATCCGGTGGAAACTTCCTGGATGGGATATTTATCATCGATTTCCTTGGGGTCAACGTTCAAACTCCGTGAAATTGATTTAAGGTTGAATATCTTTCCAAAGGCAGGTTCGTTTTGCTTCATCCACATATTTTCTATCTGCGATCCTTTGTATTCCATTGATACCGGAATCTGTCCCACCTTTAAGTTCAGAATAATTTGTTCAACCGGTTTTTGGATGATCTCCTGCTGGATCACATAAGCCGTTCCCAGGGTGGGGTGACCGGCAAAAGGCACTTCACTTTCAGGGGTAAAAATTCGAACGTCGTATCCGCCGTTTTTTTCTTCTTCGGACATGATGAAAGTCGTCTCCGAAAAATGCATCTCCTTGGCGATCTGTTGCATCTCCTCATCTGAAATCCCATCCACCTGCCTGAAGACGGCGAGCTGATTCCCGGCATATTTTCGCTCGGCGAATACATCCACTATGTAGAAGATGTGTTTTCCCATTTTGGTAACCTCCTATGCTTATTTCTTATTTTTCGCTATGCAAATTAACCTT
>JBDROD010000342.1:0-7296 GCA_043810415.1 Candidatus Zixiibacteriota bacterium
GAGCTGGTCTTGACCCCGTCCCGGGATGGTCTGGATAAGTTCTATTTCATTGACCCGGCTACTATTCGATTGAAACTGAAAAACGAGAACACCTGGGAGATCTATCAAGAGGTGGATGGAAATTTAACAAAGCTGAATCCGGCCTCGACCTTTTACGTGGGATTGGACCCCGATCCGGATGATCCCCGGGGGAAAAGCATCTTAAGCTCCATCCCTTTTGTGGCGCGGGTGGAGCAGAGACTGTTGGAGGACATGCAGAAGACCATGCATAATGCGGGCTATCATCGGCTGCACCTGAAGATCAAGCCGCCGGATCGAAACTCCGGAGAGTCGGAGGAAACATACATCTCCCGGGCTAATAAATATTTTGAGAATACGGCAGAGATGGTCAGAAAGCTGGCGCCGGAGGACAATCCCGTAACCTGGAACGACGTTTCGATCGAATACATCGGTCCTTCCGGGCATATCTCCTCCTCGCATTACTGGTACATCAATCACAAATCCTTGATCGAGGACATCTGTGCCGGCGTTCATCTTGACCCCTCCATTTTGGGCTACTCCTACGGCTCGGCTCAAAGCTGGGCGCAGTTCAAGTACGAGCTGATCCTGCAGAACGTGGTCTCCATCCAGAGAAGCGCTACGAGGTTTCTGGAATGGATAAGAAACATCGAGCTGGCGCTGCACGGTTTGCCTCTGGAGTGCGAGCATCATTTCGACAACCGGAAGTTCTTCGGCATGCTGGAGCAAAGAGAGGCAGAAAGGGTGCATCTGGAGAACGTCATCCGCAAGAAGGAGGCGGGTTTGATTACCGAGGATCAGGCAAAGAGGGAGATGGAATGGTAAAACGTCCGCCGACCATCGTCCGCTGTCCGCAGCTAAAAATAAAAAGCGTCCACAGTCGATGGTCAATAGTCCACCGCTTAAAACTGTCAACGGATGAAACGGATGAAGCGGAATGATGGATGACTAATGACTAATGACGGATAAAGGCCTTTACTGTTACCCTGCAACATAAATTTATTTACTATAGAAATAGGGTAATCTATGGCTCTATTCCCACATCATCCTAAATAAGTCGATTTGTGGGCTAAAGCCCAGTGGTGTATAGATGGAGTTCACTTCATTCCACGACCTAAAGGTCGTGGCAATAAATGGTAACGACTACCATTCCCTAAACATATGTTATAGTCCACTACCCACGAGAAATATAATAGGTGTTCGTTTATTGGTGTGGTAACTCAGAGGAACAATTTTGTGCTCGCGTCGAGGTTCGAGTTACGAAACACGAGTTTCGATTAGAGCATCGCTACCGATAAACGAGCTTCGAGTTCTTATAGGATGATACAAGGATGACCGTTTGCGAAAATTCGATAAAGAATTCTGGCAGAAGTCACTGGCCGATCCGGTCTTCTTCGCCAGTAAGTTTTTGGAGATCAAGCCCCATGCGGGACAGGTTAAGTGGCTGCAAAGCTCAACCAAACCGGAAAACGCACTTCATACCGGTAACCGCTGGGGAAAAAGCTTAGTTCAAGCCATCAAAATCCTTCACCGCTGCATCTTTAAAATCAGAAATACCAAATACGATCACATCTCCAAATATGAGGCGATCAACGCCTCTATAACCCTGGATCAGGCCAAGATCATCTTCGAAAACGTGATCCGGCTGGTCAAAGGGAAACCGGATTTGGAGAGGAAAATCAAAGAGATAAAGTTTACCCCGTTTCCCCACATCGTTTTCTGGAACGGTGCCATCTTTTGGGCGAGATCGACCCAAAGAAGGGGGGAGTATCTTCTGGGACGGGATTACGATTATTTCAACTTCGATGAGGTGGCGTTCGAGGCGCATCCGGAATACGTAGTCAACCAGGTGATCATGATGAGATTGGCGGATAGAGCCGGCATACTGGATTATACATCAACCCCTAAAGGAAAGAACTGGTTCTACCAAAAGTGCTGTGAACTTCAGAAAAACCCGGATTTTGGGTATGTTCAAAACGGTGATTCCCGGGAGAATCCGAACATCAGTCAGGAGTATCTTAAGCGAAAAATCAAAAGTCTTTCCCCCAGCAAGATCGAGCAGAATATCAAAGGTCTATTCATCGACGATGCCAACCAGGTGATAAGGGAGGAATATATTCGCGATGCCATGAATGCATCCACCGGCTTATCTGCACCAATTGCCGGACACAGATATTGTCACGGCTGGGATTTGGCACGCAAAAGGACTTTCACCGTGGGGATCACGCTGGACGTCACCACGAAACCATATCAACTGATAGCGTTCGAGCGATTCCAGAGAGAATGGAAGGACGTTTATGCAACGATAAGGTTACGGCACAAGGAGTACGGCGGGGAGATAATCATAGATTCCACCGGTTTGGGGGACGTGATACTAGCGGAGCTTTCCGACATCAGACCGGTGGGATTTAATTTCGGAGATAGGGGAGGAAAGGCGAAATCGGAGCTGATTGCCAATTTGGAAAAGATGCATGCTCTGGGAGAGGTGGCTTATCCTTATATCGAGAAGATCGAAGAGGGCGGGGGTTTGTGGACCTTGCAGGATGAATTACGAAATTTCTACTGGGATAAAAACCAGGAATGCGATGCGGTGATGGCTTTGGCGCTGGCGTTGTGGCTGGTGAGGGAGAGTAAAAACGCTTCGGTGATTTTGATGCCGAGGGTGGAGAAGATTTGAAAACCGTCCGCCGACCGTCGTCCGCAGTCCGCCGCTAAAGCTGTCAACGGATGAAACGGATATAACGGATGGAAATATGACCACGACAATTGGTCTACTATAAAAAGCTTAGACAACCTCTGTCAGTCATCTGCCGTCCGCTGGTGTACATCGTACGATACATACTGCCACTAAAACCGAAAAGCGTCCACGGTCGGCAGTCCATAGTCCACAGATGAAATCATCAACAAAATTACAGTGAGCGAAGCGAATCTATTAAGCGGATTGACTTAGCAGAAGGTTTTTGACTTCCATTTGAGTGTCAAGCTCCGCCAATGCGGGATTTTCGACTTCAGCTTGACTTTTGGTGGACCAAGATGTGGGCACCCCGCTCTAACGACTATCGGTCATCACTTCAAAAGCAACATCTTCTTTGTTTCGGTGAATTCGCCCACCTTCAATCGGTAAAGATAGATTCCGCTAGCCACCTCTTTGCCTTTCTCGTCTTTACCATCCCAGATGACCTCATGGTTTCCACGACCTTTTGGCTCATCGACCAGAGTCCTCACCTTCTGCCCCAGAATGTTGTAGATTTCAAGAGTTGTGTGCGCGGATCGAGCTGAGTAGGTAGAGTAACGGATGGTGGTAGTTGCGTTGAACGGGTTGGGGTAATTTTGCTTCAAAGAGAAATTCGAAATTGCTTGGCTTTCCTGATCTTCTTCTACATCAGAGGATGGAGAGCAAGCGATAACCGAGACGGTTTTATCGTTACGATTGGCACAATAGATTTTGTTGTCAGTGGAATCGTAGGCTAAAGCACAAGGAGCATCTCCTACCGTAACTGTGGCTATCACCGAGTCACCTGCTCCATCAATGATGGTGACGTTGTCACTCTCCTGATTGGCGCAGTAGATTCTGTTATTGGTGGGATTGTAGGCTAAAGCCATAGGAAAATCTCCCACCCCCACTGTGGCCATCACCGAGTCACCTTCCCCATCAATGATGGTGACATTATCACTAACTCTATTAGCGCAGTAGATTTTGTTATTGGTGTCATTATAAGCTAAAGCCCCAGGGACACTATCCACCTCGACTGTGGCTATAGCCGAATCCCCAGCTCCATCAATGATAGTAACGAAGTTGTTACTTCCGTAAAAATTGGCGCAGTAGATTTTGTTGTTTTGGGGATTGTAGGCGAAAGCCGTAGTTTTATTATGTACAAATTCTGATGCTATCACGGAATCAGTCGCTGGATTAATGATCTGCACGGCGCCAGCGACGGGGACCCCGAAATTATAGTGTGAGGTTCCGCAGTAGATTTTGTTGTCCGTGGGATTATAGCCTAAAGCCGTCTGAAAAAAATAATCCCATGCAAAAGACAGCAGCTCCACTGGGGGTTGCGCCAGATTATTGTTTCCATCAATGACGGAGACGTAGTCACTCCCCTCATTGGCGCAGTAGATTTTGTTGTCGATGGAATTGTAGGCTAAAGCCTTAGGATAAGCTCCAACCCCCTTTGTGGTTATCACCGAATCACCTGCTCCATCAATGATGGTGACGTTGTCACTATACTGATTGGCGCAGTAGATTTTGTTGTTGGTGGAATTGTAGGCTAAAGCGTAAGGAGTATCTCCCACCTCCACCGTGGCTATCACCGAATCACCTTCCCCATCAATGATGGTGACGACGTAGTCCCATGCCCAATTGGCGCAGTAGATTTTGTTGTTGGTGGGATTGTAGACCAAAGCAGTAGGACCACCTCCCAACGGGATGGTGGCGATGACCGAGTCGGATTGGGCAAAGCAGAAAGAGGGAAGAGACATCAAAATTACAAAGGAAACAAGGACAAAACGTAAACTTTTAAGCATATAAACCTCCGGTTAATAGGATTTGTAGTTACGAGGTCATTCATATAATACTTCTGGAATAGTTTTTTGTCAAGGGAAAGATTGGGGTCTCTCTCCCTGTAGATGAAACGGATAAAAATGCAAATTACGAAGACGGATGAATAATGACGAATGATAGAGTTGTAGAGACATGGAGGTAGCGTTAGGCTTTAGCCATCCGATGTAGAAACCTTCTCTTTCGATGACCTAAAGACAAGATGTAAAAGCTTGGTTATGTAATAAAAAATAAACCCCGCTATGGGCGGGGTTTACTTAGGGGGAGCATCTATATATGGGGCTTTATCAGCTCTGCGAATTTAACAACTCTTTATGTAGGGGTGGAGCTTCAACTCCACCCTATAACGGGCGAATCTAAAGATTCGCCCCTACAAAATGGCTCAATAACCCACCAATTCCGGATCGATATGTGCAAATTATTATCTCGGGCAGGTCAAGATTATGTAACGTCTTCCCTTGAATGGTACTTGTAGATGCGTGAAAAGGAGACGAAGGGGTAGTACTCTCCTCATATATATTTTCGAAAGATACGAAGAGGAATAGGATTACTATCAGAATCCCGATCGCCAGAAGAAATAACTTGGACGTCTCCTTCCTTATCTTCACCTGAACTTCCCGCTGATAACCAAAAATGAAATTCATGTTTGAACCCTCTCTTTGTGCTTACGTGCGTTCAATTATGATTTAAGCAAACCCTATGCCTGTTTCGGCAACGCTCCCCTTGACCACTTATCTCGTTGTGAGAGTTAGTGATGGTTGGATTGAGATATTTCTGTTTTTAGGAATCCAAAGAGAGAATATGCAAGTGGGTGCAGAAAGTGGAATTTAGGGTTCAAGGGTTCAAGGATTCTAGGGTTCAAGGGAATTCAAAAGCGTTTAAGGTTTAAAGTTTAATGTTTAAAGGCACTTCGGGCATTCAAAGGTTCAAATATTCAATTAACCTTATACAAAAAATGTAGTGGTTTGGTGGTGAAAAGGATGGGAGCAGGATTAGTGAGAGGATGAAATAAATTTGTAACTGCATTTTTCAGGAGATAAAGTGGAAGAGCTTTTGGCATACGTTGGGGCAGAGCTGAAGAAACCGGAAGAGGAGATTTCGGATGAGCTGGTCTTTTTGATCAACTCCCGCATCAAGCCTCCCAAGCCGGTGACCAAAGAGGATATCTTCGTCCGGACCATGTATTTGGTCTCGGATGAGATCAATTCCTACGGCGGCTGTTTTCCAATAGAAGAACTGCACAACCTCACCGGTTTAGTGATCGACTCCCCGGTGATGGTCGGTCATACCAAGGAGAAGCTCCCCATTGCCAGAAACTTCAAGGCAGAGGTAGTGCAAAAAGAGGGCAGGAGCTGGGTGAAGGTATGGTTCTACTGGCTGAAAAACTCGAAAGACGCATTCTCCTTAAGAGAAAATATCGACCACGGAATCTATAAAGAATGCTCCTTGGGATTCGTCTTTGAGTTTCCGGAATGCTCCATCTGCGGTGAAGACATGAGGAAGTGCCAGCATGTGCCGTTCAAGTCTTATCGGTCAGAAAAGGGGCAAGGGGCAAGAGACAAGGGTCAAGATGATAAGGAAAGTGAAATAGAAACAGCGTTCTTTAGTTATCGAAACGTCAGCCGGGTAATGGAAACTTCTTTGGTCTACCGGGGAGCAGTGCCCAATACTTCCATGTCGGACGAGCTGTGGTTATTGAAAAAATGTGGAAAAGAGAAGACCGGCGGTGAGCTTGGCTCCTCCTCCACTGCCGGGTCGATGCGGATCCATAAGGAGATGGTAGAAGAAGCGTTCAAACAGGCAGGTATCTTCGACCAAGTCAAGCTGGTGGGCGGCGTTGCGGACTTGGGTTATTCCGACCATGACATAGACATTATATGTCCACCCCAGATGGAGGTGTTGGTTTTAGGGGCGCTGCCCCCCGGCTTGCAAACCAGAGTCCATTTCGTTCAGGATTTAAGCCAACATCCGAATGAGATTTCGCCATTCAAATTCATTACCCCAACCAAACCAAAGAAATCAAACTCGATTTCCAATGAGGTTTTCCATCTGGACGATCTTCTCTCCCTTTCCGGAGAGTTCATCATCGAGCCGAAATACGATGGGGTAAGAATACAGATTCATAAAAAAGATGGTGAGGTAAGGATATTCACGGACGAGGGGAATCAAATTGAAGAGAAATTTCCTCACCTGTTAAATGATGTTCTGTCCTATCATAAAGAAAATTTCATCCTGGATGGGGAGCTGGTGAAATATAAAGGGAATTCGCGACTCTCACATAAAGAGGTGGCGGGATATATTCATGCAAAAAGTTCCTCAGATAAAAGTGGTTCTCCGGATGATTCCCATTTCCTATTCAAGCTTTTTGACTTGATTTATTTGAACGGAGAAGATAAGACCTCTTTCCCCATGGAGCAGAGGAAAAAGCTTTTGGAAGATTCCTTTCCGGATACCAATTTCATTCAAAAAGTCAAATACGAAAAAGCCACAGCGCAGGATTTGTCTTCGAGGATCAAAAATATTGCTACCTCGGAAGGGGCAATGATCAAGAAGAGCGATTCGGGCTACTTCGAAAGCGAAAACTGGTATAAATGGAAACGATATTTCGAGCTGGACGTTTTGATAACCTCCGTTCAGGAGAACAAAGGCGGTTCCTTTAATTACACCTGCGCCTTATGAAGCAAAATCAATCCTATATCAATCGGAACCACCTATTCCAC
>JBDROD010000343.1:0-2393 GCA_043810415.1 Candidatus Zixiibacteriota bacterium
TTTCGGGATGCTGGTTTTGAAGATTCCGATCGACCTGCTTAGCGTAAATTATCCTTTGCTCATCTTCTCCGTTGTAGTCGGCATATTCATCATCACCTGCCTGGGGATACTTTTAGCCGGGATAAGCATGGTCACGGCTCATCACAGCTTTGCCTTGACCGAAGGGATTGCCGGGCTTTTCTACTTGGCCTGCGGCGCCATCTATCCCATAGACATTCTGCCGGTCTGGCTGCAGTACATCTCTAAGGTGTTGCCCTTGACCTATTGGCTGGAATTGGTAAGAAGGGCGGTTTTGGGGAAAAGCATCAGCACCGCCCTGGGCGGTTATTCCGACTTCAAGCTGATCGTAATTATGCTTGCCACCACGCTGGTTTTGGCTCTATTCTCCAATTATATTTACCGGTCGATAGAGCACATAGCGCGAAAACATGGGAAGATAGACCAGATGACCAATTACTAATTGGAACAAAAACGTTTAATTGCATCTGGAGTGTTCGCCTTTAAATGAACCGGCTGTATAACCGGTTAAAACTTCGTAGACGGGGCTCCCAGCCCTGCTATAACTGCGGATATGGGTGTTTCCACTCCGAACTTGACACTCCGGTCGAGTTAGGTTATCATGCTCTTCTGAAGACATGAGAATTCTTATATTCACCATCCTATTATCCTCACTTTTGTGTTCTCCATCTTTAATTGGAGCACAGACCAAACAGGTGGTGGTGACCATCGACGATCTGCCGGCGGTTTTGACCTCCAACTATCAGGATCAGCTGAAAATCAACCGGAAGATCCTCGAGGCTCTGGAGCGCTATCACGTCCGAGCGACCGGTTTCGTTATAGGAAGCCGTACGCCCGGGAGAAACGAGATCTTCGAGCTTTGGTTAGAGCAGGGGCACAAGCTGGGGAATCACACTTACTCCCACATGGATTTGGATGAGGTAGACGCGCAGATTTATGAGCTGGACATCGTCAAAGGGGCATTCGAAATCGAAAAACTCCTGCTCCACCATAGCCAGAGTTTAAGGTATTTCAGGTTTCCCTATCTTCATACCGGGAGAAACACGGAAAAGGGAAATCAGGTGAGGGAGTTTTTGAAGGAGAACTGCTACACCATTGCACCGGTCACCATAAATCCGTACGACTGGGAATACAACTCCTGGTATGTCAAAGCCTGGGGCTCTCATAAGCTGAAGGAAGAGGGGCAGATCAAACGCATGTATCTGGACCGGATAAAAACCGCTACCGCAGAGGCGGAGAGCCTTTCCTGGGTACATTACGGAAGAAACATAAGGCATGTGCTCCTTCTGCATCTAAACCGGCTAAATGGCGAGATGTTGGATCAGGTGCTGGATTATTATGTACGTTCCGGGTATACCTTCATCACTTTGGAAGAAGCTCTGGCAGATTCCGCCTATTCGCCGGAAGGTGAATTGACCAAGCCGCAGGCTTTCACCTGGCCTATGATCTTTAAATTATCTTTGCCCATAGGCAGGTAATGAGAAATCAGACCGGAGCAAAATGGTTTGAAGCAATATTCGGTTTTACCATGAAAAAGATGAGGTGAAATATGATCGAAGGTAAAAAAGTTCGGATCAGGGCGCTGGAGAAAACGGACATGGACGAGATCATGAAGTGGATCAATGATCCGGAGGTAATGGACAATCTTCTGATGAGATATCCGGTATCTCGATATTTGGAGGAGAAGTGGCTGGAGAAGGCTTACGATACCGGCGATATGAGGAACAAAGCTTTTGCCCTCGAGACCAAGGATGGAATATATTTAGGAGGCATCGGTCTGCATAAGATCAACTGGGAAAACCGCCACGCCGAGGTGGGAATTGTCATTGGGAAAAAGGAATACTGGGGGAAGGGATACGGCACCGACGCTATGTTCGCCCTTTTGGATTTTGCCTTCAATCACATGAACCTCCACCGGGTATATCTGCAGGTTTACGATTTCAACACCCGGGGGATAAGATCGTACGAGAAATGCGGATTCAAAAAGGAGGGGGCGCTCCGGGACGACAGGTTCAGCCGGGGCAAATATCACGACACCATCATCATGGGAATCCTCAAAGGAGAGTTTGAGAACTTGTCAAAGGAATATTAATAGCAAATCATTTTGACTTGAAAGTTGCTATATACTTTATCCGCTCTAGAAAGATGCATATGCAGGCATCGCAGGTAAGGGTGAGGAAATTTTAGCAACGGAAGAGGGAAGATGGAAAAAAGAAGAGAAAACCGGTTTAAATGCCGAAGGCATTGAACGTTTATAGCAACACAAATCCAATCTTTGTTTTCGATTCCTTCGGAATCGAACATCATCGGTCAAGCATATCTGCCTTATTCTGTTACAACCTTAATTGCCACGACCTTTAGGTCGTGGATAAAAA
>JBDROD010000344.1:0-5173 GCA_043810415.1 Candidatus Zixiibacteriota bacterium
CTAAAGGGCTTGACTATGAAAGCATCCACCCCTTGTGATTCTAACTCCCTCCTTCTTTTCTCATTCTCTTTGTCCAATAGCATTATCACGTATGCAGGCTTTAAATCCTGGCTCTGTTTGAATTCCGAGAGAACCTGCTCCCCGTTTAAAACAGGCAAGGAGTAATCCAAAAACAGAACATCCGGTTTCTCGAGTTTCAACACTCCCAGGGCTTTCAATCCATCGTCCGCCAAGAACACCTCGTAACCGTGTTTGTTCAATAGGGATTCGGCTACGTTTCGGATGGTAGGACTGCCATCCGCTATAAGAATCTTCCCGGGCATCTGTTCCCCCTCGATCATCTAACAAAAAAGGATAATGGCTAACCCCGCCTTACCCACTCTCACAGGATTTAATTCTTTAAAAATAACACTGCCGATTTCTCAGTGCCATTCACTGACAAAACCCCCTCCTATCATCTTCTTTCCGACTGTTTGGACAAATGTTGACTGGCATGCTCTAAGATCTTCTTCTCTTCTTTGGTGAGATTATCGTAACCTACCAGGTTGATCTTATCCAACACTTGATCCACCCTTTCCATCAATCTCTGTTCCTCCTCCCTCTTGCGGTCAAAAGCTCTCATTCTCCTTCGGTGCCGCAAATTTTTAAAATAATACGGGTATCTTGAAAATCTAAAGAACGAGGGCATTCTCCCGTCCAGTTTTATGTAAAGATATCCTATGACCATTCCACCCAGGTGTGCAAAGTGCCCGATTCCGTCGGAGGTATGTCGAAAGGAGGCCAAGAATTCTATCATCACAAAGAAAGCCACCAGGTACTTGGCTTTCACCGGAAGAATAAAATAAAGGTAGATCAGTCTGTCCGGGAACATGACCGCAAATGCTACCAAAATTCCAAAGATGGCACCCGACGCCCCGATAGTGGGAATGTATGAATTAAAGGAGAGGATGAAGGTAAACAATCCGGCCCCGATGCCGGTAAGGAAATAATATTTAACGAATTCCCGGCTACCCCAGGTCCTCTCGATCTCACAGCCAAACATCCACAAAGCAAACATGTTGAAAAGAATGTGGAATAACCCTCCGTGCAGAAACATGTATGTGCCCAGCTGCCAGATATAGCCTTTCTTGATCAAAGCCGGGGTCAAACCAAAAATATGAATCAACTCTGGTCCCCAGATATACTCGAGAAAGAAGACGCCTACATTGATCAAAAGGAGATACTTGACCGCTTTGGTGATACCCCCCAGTCCAAAACTGAGGGTTCTATTGGGATAGTAATTGCTCATATATTCTATCTATCGGAGACCCTGACCGATTATTTAAATTTGAATTCAAAAAGAGTATACCCGCCAGGAAAGACGTTTGGAACTGACGGGTTCGACTCTCTTATAACATCCCGACAGTATGTCTGTTAGTGCAATCATTCTCGCTGGAAATTTCTAATTTCTATAGGTTATGATCGAATTTACAACAAATACAACGTATCCGGATTAGCTTTTATTTATACTTCACCTACCATCATACGCATCATCCTGTCGGAATTCACCAAATTAATTGGCATGCCGATGACACAACCCCGATAAAATATAAGATGGCAATCTGAAACCGGCTGGTGAATTCTCTATACGATTCAGGGCTTGTTTACAAAATCCGGCTCCAGAATATATCCTCATTCTCTTATAATTAGCTATCAAAACTCGCAGTATTTGGCGAATTTGTTGTAGATTGTTTTATAATGACTTACGCCAAGTTCTTTCTCTCATCATAGAAGAATAACGTAATTCTCTGCGAATATCCAAACGGACTTATGGCATGTTAAAACGTTCCAATTAATACCTTTCGTAAGCCACTAAAATACAATCGGATAGCGATACACAAAAAATACCCGGTTTAGTAGATTTTGGCGTATTTTTTGCGTTATTACTCAATGTAAATCTGGTTTGAGGGGAAAACATTAAAAACAGTAATATATACTTTGGAAGGAGTAGAACCCATGAAAAAGAAAAGTCTGATTGCGGTGCTGATTTTGGTGATCCTGCTTACCTCCACCGGAATAGTTTATTCGGATTGGGGGATCAAATCAAACAAATTTGGTCCCATAGTGATCCAGGGGCATCCCTGGGGTGAGTTCTCAACCAGCACCATCCCTCCACCCAGCTACAAGCCTGGTTCCGGCAGTGGTTTTGATGACTACATTGGAACCCCATCCATAACCAACTTTGTCCTGCGATTCTATTACAATTACATAGTGAAAAAAGCGATCAATGGTCAAAGGTTTGTAAAAAAGAATGATTAGTCGCAATAATCAATACCGGAAAACAAAGATGGAGACTCAAACCAAAAACCTAAAACCCGCCTTGATAACCGGCATCGAGCATATGGAGTCTTTGATCGAGCAGGGGAAATTTCTTCAGGCACAAACTGAGATCGATCATCAGCTGAAGAGATCAGGAATAAAACTTCCGCCCGAGAAAAAGGGATCATTGCATTACCTGTCGGCTGTATGTTTATACCATTTAGGGCAATACAAGGAAGCCCTACTTAATGCCACCCTGGCTTTCGAGATATTCAAGGACACCTCTGAAAATAAAAAGGTAGCTCAGATTCAGGATATCCTGGGAAGGGTCTATTGGGGTTTGGGGGATTTGAAAAAAGCCGAGCTCTATTTGAGAGATGCCATCAGCACCTACCGCCGGACTAAAGACTATTCCAGCACCATGAAGTGCAACAACTTCATCGCCCGCATATTATTCACCCAGTGTGAATTTTCCAAGGCGGTTGAATACTTAAGTGAAGCCAGGGAACTGTCCCAGTCCCAGGGTGATCATTTGATGGAAGCGAAGATATCGGGGAATTTGGGAAGGATTCACATCCTTTTGGGAAAATGGGGCAAAGCGGAAGAAGAGATCCAGACCAGTTTAAAGACCAACATTAAATCCGGTGATGAGATCAGCATATGCAGGGATCAGCTCTCCTTGGGTTATGTTCTGACTTTCAAGCGGTTATTTGACCAGGCAAATATTTGTCTTTCAAATGCACTCGAGCTTGCTCAGAAGAACGATTTTTTAAGAGAGTTGGTTATTTATCATGAATATATGGGTGCCCTATGTTATGAGTTGGGTAAATTGGATGAAGCGGAGAACCACTTCCACCAGATAATTGACCTCTGGCAAAAAAATGCTCCGGATGGAGACATGATCAGCCAGACCTATCGTCTCTTGGCGGAACTTCAGGTAGCCAGAAAAGAATGGGACCAAGCCCTCGATTCCTGTCGGAAATCGTTGAATGTCTCCCAATCCCTGGGTGAAAAGATCGAGGTGGGGGTGGTATATCGAATCTTGGGACAGATTCATTCCGCCCGGCAGGACAAAGAGAAAACTATCGAATATTTCACCAAAAGCACCTCTCTTCTCCAGCAGGTGGGAGCTAAATACGAGCTGGCTAAAACCTATCTGGAAGCAGGTCGATCTCGGGCTTTTGATTACTACAAGAAGCTGGGATTCTTGAGCAACGCCGAGAGCTTGTTCCGTGAATTGGAATCGAAGTATCATCTGGGGTGGGTTAACTTAAGCATCGGTGTGTTATTGATAGAACAGAAGGATTATGGAAAAGCCGAAATCTTCTTATCCGATGCGGAAGGGCTTTTCAAAGAATCGGAAGCTCATCCACAGCTTTGCCAAGTGGCTGATTTAAGACGTTCCATCGAGGAAGCCTTCTTCAAATCCAACCTGCTGGCCAAATCCAACGGAAAAGTTACTTATGACAATGTGGTGACTCAAACCACGGAGATGATGGAGATCATAGAGAAGTTGAAACAGATTAAAGATTACGACATAAGCATCCTGCTGGAGGGGGAAACCGGTAGCGGTAAGGACTTGTTTGCCAAAGCCACCCATTATTCCAGCCGAAGAAAGGACAAGAGATTCGTAGCCATTAATTGTGCTGCGCTTCCCGAGAGTCTTTTGGAGAATGAGTTGTTCGGTCACAGGAAAGGGGCTTATACCGGAGCGGACAAAGACCAGCCCGGTTTGTTCGAGGAGGCGGAAGGTGGGACCCTGTACTTGGATCAGGTGGAAGAGATACCCCTGTCCACACAGGTGAAACTCCTCCGGGCGATTGAGGAAAAAGAGATCAACCGGCTGGGCGAGACCAAACCCAGGAAGATCGATGTGAGGATCATCTCCTCCAGCATTGAGGACTTGAAAGATGCGGTGAAGAAGGGGAAATTCCGCCAGGATCTATATTTCCGCATCAATACCTTTGACATAACCATCCCCCCTCTTAAAGAAAGAAGGGAGGACATCCCCCTGTTGAGCAAGCATTTCTTGAAGGAATATGGGGTGGACGACAAAAGAATCAGGGAATTTGAGAGAAACGGAACCGTCAAAAGGTTTTTGGAATATAACTGGCCCGGCAACGTGAGAGAGTTGGAAAACGAGATAAAGAGAATGGTAGTGCTCTCTCAAGCCGGAGACAAGAATCCATCCGGGTATTTATCGGAAAAGCTGGTTCATCCCGGTGTCAATCCGGTCTTCTTCGACGAAAACACATTATTCCATATAGTGGAAGAGTTCGAAAAAGAAAAGATAATAGAAGCCTTAAAGCAATGCAGATGGATCAAATTAAGAGCCGCCAGGCTTTTGGGTATCCCCGAAGCCACTCTCCGCAATAAAATGAAGAGATATAAAATTTCCGCACAGGTTTAGTATATCTGCTTATAATCTCATTCGTGAAGTTGAAAATAAAATAGCATTTCATATTTCCCCCAAAGCTTCTATACAAAAACACTCTTAAGAAACTCGTGAATCTTCACGAACAGCTTTCCTATTGTCATTCAATTCCTTACCCTAAATAATATTACTTGAAAACAAATCGCTCGTGAATTTCTGCGAAATGTACGTATTATATTATGGCGAGTGATCGCCACCCATCTTTTTCATCACAGTAAGTTAATGAAAGACAATAAAATAGCTGGTTTATTCAAAACAGTTGAAACACTGATTTTTGGCGTGATTTTTGCACTATTCGAACACGTAAAGAAACATAAAATATAGCTGAAAATTAATGAGCTATTTTATACGTTCTGGAACATTTTATAAGGTTTTACCGTAAGGAAATGTGAGGTAGCAAATAATTAATAAATCGATTTCTGTACTTAGGAGGTGAAAAAG
>JBDROD010000345.1:0-7157 GCA_043810415.1 Candidatus Zixiibacteriota bacterium
CCCCCTTTTAGTGAAGCAAATAAGATTACCTGTGTCGTCACTTTACCGACTTTCCCATATCTTGCAACCAATTTCTATCTCATCAATTTCTATATCACCAGAATAAATTAATTTCTTTGGTAGTTCGGCCCGTAATAACCATATCTCATAAATGATCGCCTGTGCCTGATTTCATTTATATAGTAGATTTCAATTGCGGATCGTGATAGTAAAACCCAAATATAATTAGCATTTGATAGCAATCCACCCCATATAACCGTGCTGGAGGTAAATATGGACTTGCCAATAAGGACCCCGTTTCATACAAAAAGCGGGGTTTTTTTATTGCAACTGAGGCGATCATAGAGAGTGTTATGCGGTTTATGTATAACATGCAGCAATCAACTCATAATCTCTCAATTATCTTGGAGTGAAAGAGGTGTATGCGCCTCGTCAGTGGATTTGAAAACCTTTAGACATAAAGAAGAGAAGAGGATAGGTCCCCTATGAGCACCGAATATAATGACATTCTGATTAATAAGAATTTTGCCCCAGAACAAAACATAGGCATGAAACTTGTGGAAAAATGTATCATTACAGAACAGCAGCTGGAAGAAGCCCTCTCGAGACAGAAAAGCGAAGGGGGCAGAGTCGGTGATAACTTAATCGATTTAGGGTATCTTACTGAAGAGCAGCTGAATGGGTTTTTACATACCTCGCCTCCAATTCCTAAAACAATTGAGGATACCGGCCTGGAGCTATCCTTTCTTGCCGATCTGATTATGAAGCATATTCTTCACCTAGGTGAATATAAAATTGCAGATGTTGCTAAGAGAATAAAACTTCCCATGGCCGTCATTGACCCAATTCTGGAAATGCTGCAGCGGGAAAAAATGATAGAGGTCAGAGGGGGATCCGGACTATCTCGGTTTTCTTTTAGATATGCAATCACCGGATTCGGTCAAAAAAAAGCTGCGGAGCTTCTCGATATGTGCCGCTATGTCGGACCTGCTCCAATATCTATAAATGATTATAGAAAAAGGGTCATATCTCAGACCATAAAAAATGTTGTTGTGAATCAGCAAGACCTGACGAATGCATTCTCGCACCTAGTGATTAACCCGAAACTTCTGAAGCGTCTCGGTCCGGCGTTAATTTCAGGCCGTGCAGTCTTTCTTTATGGTCCCCCGGGAAATGGAAAGACCTCTATCGCCGAAGCCATCGGTAACATCATTCCCGAGACGATCTATATCCCCTATACGTTATATATAGGGGGAGAAATAATTAGTGTATACGATCCGTTAAATCATATTCCCATAGAATCTGAGATGGAAGACAATACATACGACAGTAGATGGCTGCATATTAAGAGGCCGGTCATAATTGCGGGAGGTGAACTGACTCTGAAAACTCTTGATCTGGAGTTTAACCCTATTGCTAAGTTCTACATAGCGCCTCTCCAGATGAAGGCCAATAATGGCCTTTTCATTATCGATGATTTTGGAAGACAGCTGATTGAGCCTAAAATGCTCCTGAACAGATGGATCGTCCCGCTTGACAGGAGGGTCGATTTTTTGACACTTCATACGGGGTTGAAATTTGAAATTCCTTTTGATCAACTGATCGTCTTTTCAACGAACCTTGAGCCCAAAGATCTTGTGGATGAGGCTTTTCTGAGAAGGATACGGTACAAGATCAAGGTTGATTATCCTTCGGAAGAGGAATTCGAAGCAATTTTCAAAAAAATATGCCAAGCGAAGCATGTAATTTTCGATCAGAAGGCGTTTGACTTTCTAAATGACAATTATTACAAGAAACTTGGCATTCAACCCAGTGCCAACCACCCGCGGGACCTTATAGAACATATCATCGATCAGTCCAGATATTACCGTCATTCTCCGGAATTGACCATAGAGGGGATTGCAGAAGCTTGGGAAAATTATTTTGTTAAGTTATAAGGACAACAGATCTTCATGCCGGTTTCGCTTTCAGCCAGATCTCCTTTGTTCATTGCTTTTCCTCCTTTGTATTTTGATTATTGCCACCACTCTCGCCCGCTTCAACCATCCACCCGCTTACTCATTATCACTCCAACCTTAAAATAGGGCAATTTCTTCGGCTTAACTTTAATATCCTTACAAGTTTTCGGATTTCTGCCCGAATATCCTTTATACTTCCGGACACAGAAGCTCCCGAACCCCCTGATTTCAATCCGGCCACCCTGCTTGAGTGTATCAGTGAAACCATCGAACATGAGGTTGACGATCTTGATTGCATTTATCTCCGTCAGTTTTTCTTTCTTCGCCAGTGCCGCAATTAAATCAGATTTGTTCATGAGCCTACTCCTTGAAAGTAATAACAAATCAGGGATAGTCCGTTCATCTAAATACATTAATAAATGAAACTGTTAATAGTTTTAAAATGTTGACCAATTTTTCCATGGAAAGGGGGGAACGTTTGACTGTCGGTAACTATAGCCGTTATTTATGAAAAATCAATAAAATAATCAACAAGAAAGGAGAACAACCATGCTCAATCAATGTATTTTGACCGGGAATCTCGGATATGATCCGTCATCCCATTACATACCTGAAGGTCTTGCGGTATCGCCTTCAAATCATCAGCCAAAAAGAAGGACGCCAACTGGATCAAGGTCAGCTGTTTCGGAAAGCTCGAGGAGTTAGTTTCAAACTATCTCCATAAAGGCGCCAGAATCGCTGTGGTCGGAGTGCTCGATCAAAACAAATGGCAAACCGATGATGGCCAGACCAGGAGCACATTCCAGCTCATCGCCAATACCAGATTTTCATCATCCCCGGAGCTGATCATAACAACTTGTGGCAGATTGGCGGAGATCAGTACTACAAAAAAATCGAATCGTTTGCTAAGGCCCATTGATGATGAAATATTAGAGATGGCGGCCGAACGGAGAAATCACAGTGGCGATCTGAAATGCATTACAAATACGAGTCAACGGTTTGGCTGGTCGCGTTAGATTACTGCATCCAGGTTGAAACGTGCAATTTGGGGAGGGGGATTTGCTCGTTGATTAAGGCTGAGGACGACTTCCTAAGCGAGATTTTGCGATTCTTGCTGATAATTCAATATTTCAACGAGTTATCAATAAGGAGGTCCGCATCCGTTCACTAGTCATCATTTTTTCATCCTGCTGAGTTTGTTTTTCCCGAAATTGCCTCAATGATAACACCGATGGAGTCGTGAGTCCATCACACCGTGACTCTCAAATCCGATGGGCGTAGGTAATGTAATAGTGGCGCAGATCATAGAGCCGGATCCGGCGGGTGGTTCGCGGGTGGTTCGCCGGCGTTAGGCATAGGAATGGAACTCGCTTGGAATGGTCTTGGCATCTAAGAAGTCCTTCATCTCTGAAATGACGCATGAATTTCCAGAATGCAGTTTTTCGATCAAAGCCAGAAGTACACGGTCCTTCTCTGCCGCCGAGATCTTCAGCCAGTACTCATAATCCGAATCGCCATAGAATTCCCGCGGAGCCTCACCAATATCTTGACCGGAGAAGAGAAGATCTCCATCCTCAGTGATCTCCACATCGATGTGTATCAATGTGGCCCCTTTTCTATCGACAAGTACCAATTTATCCCCCATTTTGTATTCCCCCCTTCAAGAGCGCATCGAAGTCAGGCACCAAGCCCCCCACTGTAACTGCAAAGCGCGATATGTCGCCGCAAAGATTTCCTGTATCTTTTCCTCCACAATGATACACGGAACCAGAAAATATTTCCTTCTTGCCATCGGTGCAGGAAATCGTTTCGCTGGTTCCTCCTGTACACCCTTCGTCTTCACCCAAGGTGCAGTTTCTGATTTTATTCATTTCCAGGGAGTTTCTCACATCACTGAATTGTTTGTCTGTGATTCCGTATGTCCGGTCTGCCAAGATATCCCCGTAACTGTCGACAACAACCCTGACCGCATCGGGAGTCACCGTAATGGTGTAACTTCTATGATGCTCGGGAGGAACGGAAGCATCGCTGAAATCATATCTGATCTCTTTGATGGACTTTTTGGTCATACGGGCTTTTCCCTCATCAATGCAGCCCGCTGCGATTAGTGTGAAAAGAATACACCATAACAGACCAGGTATATTTGTTTTCCCAAAATGATCCTTCATAAAACAGGCTGACTTCATTCATCCCCGATCCGTTTACTGCCTTCCATAGCGCTTGGCGAGCGGGATTCAGAATTTCACCTTGTCGCTCTTGCTCTCCTCGAATTTGCGCCGGGCCGCATCTCTCCGATCCTCATGGATCGCCGCTTCGTCGTGATACCCCAGGGTGGCATCGTTGAAAACGATATTCAATTTCTCGGCAAAGGCAGTTTTGTAACGCGGGGTGATGCTTGTTTTGAAAAAGGCGCCGCCCGGACCGAATGCCGTGTCCGGGGGCGTCATGGCACTCACCAGACCATAAGTAGCCCACTGGGCGCCTGACGGGCGTCTGTCGAGATCATCGGGCTTGCCGTACTTCGTCTCGAGTTTTTGGGCCACCTCTTTGCACGTCACGCCCTCGCGGTAGTACTGCTCGTAGACAATCAGGAAAAGTTGAGAACCGCTGACCCGGGAGGTGAACTCCGCCTTTATCCTCGCCCCATCCTGAAGACGTATGTTGAGGAGAGGGCGGAAATAGCGGCGGTCCTCGCCCGGTGTTTCGCGGGCCCCCTCCAACTCGGCGATTTCACCCTGGAGGACTTCCCAGACCTCCTCGACACGCATGCCGAGACGCACGCCGCGCACATCGGGTCTGCCGCGCAGGGGGCCCATCTCCTGCTCGCGCCTCCTCGCCTCTTCACGCTGCTTGGCCTTCCTGCGCTGCTCCGCTGCCTTCGCCTCGGGATTCTGATAGTGGTAGAATTGCATCTCACCACTGGATACCTTCGCAACCTGCGCTATTGCCATCAAGGGCTCGAACACAGTCTGGTTGTTGTCGATTTTGCGAACATGCTTCCTCGGCACGACCTGGACCCAGGCTTCCCGCACTGGCTGGCAACTCATGCAATAGGTGTTGTAAGCCCGCCTCATCAGGTCCCGGATCGCGTCTTCCTCTGTTGCGGATAGCCCCTGCGGCGCGACCACGAGGAGGTACGGCGGATAACCCCTGTTTCCAAGGGCGAGTTCGAGGCCATCCGGCAGGAAGCGCTTGTGGATCCAGAACTCGGCGTCGTCTCCCGGGGAAG
This sequence comes from Candidatus Zixiibacteriota bacterium, assembly GCA_043810415.1. Classification (GTDB taxonomy): domain Bacteria; phylum Zixibacteria; class MSB-5A5; order MSB-5A5; family SM1-73; genus CAIVRH01. The sequence continues at coordinate 5,188 of JBDROD010000345.1, forward strand.
AGGGGAGATGAATCAAGAAGTCTCCAGGCAGCAGTGCAATGATCCGGTTGGGAAACGGATCGTTTCCCATAAAGATGCCGTCACGGAACTGCCCCTGGATCCTTCTGGGGCTGTGATCCATACGCCCGACACGAAGAACCGCCTCTCCCTCACCGTGTGCCAGGCCGTTTCTCATACCCCCGCGGTAGGTGAGATAATCCTGAGGGCACCCTCCAGAGACCCAGATCCGGGCACCGCTTTCTGAATCATGGAGGAAGCGTGCCTCTCCCCGTTTCGGTCTGCCCTGGAAACCGGTTGGGTATGCAACCTGGGCGCCTTCCGTGAACGTATCCATCTGCTCAGGCTGTACCACGGGTATGACTTCTTTTCCACTCGGCAGTACAGCGGCCCTCCTGGCTGTCTCCGGCATTTCTTCCCGGACCTCCAGGCGGCCCCCCGTCTCCTCCCCTGACCGCGGTGCGTCCTCCACTTGCCGCTGATCGGAGATGAACCGGCTGTAGATCCAGTAAACCAGGACGATCAGCAGGAGAATACCTATGATCACTTGAAACCACTCAATGGGATCCCTACCCTGGTACATCTGTGCCTCGTTTCATGCTGCCGGTATTCAAGAGCCAGAACAGTATATCAACCGTCCCCGTCCTCCCTGTGGCCAATCGAAAACCGTTTTCATCCCAATTTCATCAAGGACTGGATAAAGCTCGATGTCACGATTCCCTCCTATTATATGGTGACAATGTGTATTCCCCCAAGATGCACTGCCGGATGATCGGCGCCAAGCTTCATGACCGCCGGAAGCGTGTTTACATGAAGCCTTTCCTTCGCAAGGTCATCTCTCTTTTCATGGAACACCTCCCTACTGTGGGGGTGGATGACGGCAATATATGGATCTTCCCTCCATGGAGGGAAGATGCCTCTTTAAGGCAACTGGGTGTGCTCTGCGACCTTTATGAAATCGACAGGATTCTGTCGGGGTTTCCTGTGGGCGTGTGAATGCAGGAAAAATTACTTTACCATGGGCTGAGGATAAAGGAATGGGGCGTGTATGTCAAGGGGAATCTGGGGCACGAATTGCCTCACATTAAAAGTAACTGAAGGAGGTGTTGAAACGGTATCGTTGACTTATAATTCGATGTAACTAGACATCGGATACCGAAAGGGGGAAAAATGAGTCCGCGATCCAAGCGCGAGTATGTAGAAGCGGTGTATCTACGATACAAAAAAGCCTCCCGCGGCGAACGAACGATCATTTTTTTAAACGAACTTTGTGCTACCTGCGGATATGTAAACGAGGGAAAAGATTAGACCCTGATAACAAAGATAATGATAAAAAAATAATGATATTGAAAATCTATGTTGGCGGCAGTCTATGTAACTGCGCCAAGAGCGATAAGTTGACCCATCAAGAAATGAAGGATGTCGGGGCTGTGATCGGAAGAATATGGAGAAAAAGAATAGGATCACAGAAATAAAAACAAATTGATGATCTACTTGCACATTTCCAGTTGAAACCTGCGACAGAATCCAATCGACCGCTGCTGTTTACTTCAATAAAAACAGTGTTTTCCCCTATTGATAGCCATTGCATTTATCTAAAAAGCGTCTCCCTATCCAATAATTTTCGTCCTTAAGGTTGTTAAGAATGTAAAAACCGCAGTTCCCTGCGCTTTTGCAAGATAAAATAGACCCACATTTATCTTGCCTCTATCGGGAAAATCTTTAATAATCAGAAAAATTATAGGAAATTGCCCCTTATGAAACAAAAACCCCAATTCTTAAAGGCATCCATGCCGAAGGCCGATAGCCTCCGCAACCGGCTCTCTGGCAGGAATCGCGATCATGCTGCACCGGCATGGAGATCTGAAACTCGCCGTCCCCTTTCGCCCGTTTTTAGCTGTCGGGGCTATCTATTATGTTTTTTTGGGTCCCGAGCTTATCTCCAGGTATTTTAACATGCTGGGATATCTATC
>JBDROD010000346.1:0-4732 GCA_043810415.1 Candidatus Zixiibacteriota bacterium
GGCCTGAGGTCCATTCTTTTTGAGATAGTTCGTCACTACTAAGGTGGAGTTAATCACTTCATCAGGTTTTGTTGGAATGCCGAGCCGGGTCAGTTTGGAGGCATAATCTTCACGGGTCTGGATGGGTTTATTCGAAAGAAAGACCACCTTTCTCCCCTTCTCCAGCTTTATCCAACTGGAGTCGCTGATGGAAAAACACAACATTGACCTGGTGGTCATAGCGGGCTCCGGCTCCTTTAAAACGGAGCTAAATCTGGCAAAACGTATGAAGAGGCACCCTATCCTATCTTTAATCCCCTTGGTTCTATATCACCAGGAGTTCCGGTTGAAAACCATCCTGGATGGTTTCAAGTGTGAAGCCGACGAGATATTTTCCTCCCAGTCGGACCAGGGGCTTATCTCCGCCAAGCTGAAGATGATCATCGATCGAAGCAAGAGGGATTTGGGAGTGAATCCCACCACCCGGCTTCCCGGAACCAACATCATCGAAAGGGAGATTACTAGAAGGATAAAGAAAGGCGAGGAATTTGCCGCCTGTTATGCGGACCTGGATAATTTCAAAGCCTACAACGATTATTATGGATACCAATACGGGGATGGATTAATCAAGACGACTTCCGAGATCATCCGCGACGTGGTATACAGCCGCACCCGAAGAGGATTCGTGGGGCACATCGGCGGTGACGATTTCGTTTTCGTCATCCCACCGGAAGACATAAAGCCGATTTGCAGCGAAATCATCGATATCTTCGACCGAATGATAATCCGGCGGTATAAAAAAGAGGACGTAAAACGCGGTTATATCATCACCGCAAACCGTAAAGGGAAAAACGAGAAATTCCCCCTGATGACCTTATCTATAGCGGTGATTGTGAATCAGAAGAAGACGTTCCGTCATTTGGGCGAGATCTCGCACATGATCGCGGATCTGAAGAAATACACCAAAAGCCTCCCCGGCTCGAATTATTTCGTGGAAAGAAGAAAAAAGTATTAGCCCCTTAGTGTTTTACTGCTTCAGGGGATTATGTGCGTTTTATCCAGATACTTCAGTTCCATCCCCTGTAAGCACTGCTCTGACTGGTATTCGATTTCCTTTACTTTTCCAAACTCAGTAGACCACCAGTAATATTTTATCTTGTTGTTGTCCGATGAGGTTCTTCTAACCTTGGCACATTTACTAAACGTCTCACCTGCAATAGGTGAATACACATCTTCGAAACCTACTATGTTGTAATCGTAATTGTAAGGAGTCCGGTCTTTCCAGAAAGTTCCCGCTTTGATCGGTCCTACCAGTATTCTGTACGGGGGTAGGGTTGTTTGCTGGATGCTGCTTAAGTAAAACATGGTATCGCTTACTTGATAGGCAAAGCTGGTATCACCACCGGGCAGGGTAACCAAATCCCAGCCGGTCTGTTTAATCCCCTCGATGTAACGGTCGCTCTTGCTGGGTACAACGATGGAAATCGTATCGTCAGTCACGATACAGTTTGGACCTAAACGAACGTAAACCCACAAATAATCAACATTAATAACGAAATAATATTTGGGGTCGGTCAGGTCGGGTGGCGGCGGTTTTATCTTCCCTCCACATTGGGAAATTGCCAAGAGAACAGGCACAATCAATAGAATAATTGCAATCTTTCTCATTTAAAGCTCCTATGTCAGCCTTAATCTGCTACGCAGTAATTTTTAATCATGTTGGCAGAGTATGACTTCCCCCTTTTCCAAACAATATTAAATACTATCGTTAAGAGTAGACTCCAACAAATCCAAGAATCTAAACGCAATCTGGTCTGTTTCTATATCTTCAGCACCCCGTCTTCCATGATCTTTTTGTCATCAATCCAAAGGGTCGGTTTGAGCAGTATTCCGTCCAGATGACTGGGGACCGATACCTTCCCGCCCATGGACTGGTTATCCCCCAAAGCCATGTGAACCGTTCCCATCACCTTTTCATCTTCCAAAACGCTACCCACTATTTTAGCTTTGTGATTGGTCCCGATGCCCAATTCGGCAACGTTCCTGCCTGGCTGGCCAAAACGCTCGAGCATCTTCTCCAGTTGTTTTGCCGACTCATCCCCGCTGATGGTGGTGGCAAAACCATCCTTCACCACAATCTTTATCGGTTTCTTCACCTTACCGATCATGGAACCATCCACCACGATTATACCGTTAGCCGTTTCCTCCACCGGAGCTATATAAGCCTCTCCCGCCGGCAAGTTGGAGAAATCACCGGGCTTATGCACTAAACCCGTATCCGCCTCGCATTTCCGACCCTCTATAGACATGGTGATGTTCGTTCCCGCCGGCGTGGTTACTCTGGCGGTCTTCCCCTGATTTACCAATTCCGCCACATGGATGCTCCGTTTGGCGATCTCGTGATAATCGGCATTCAGAGTCCTCTCCATGGTGTCTTCCAATATACCGGGAAGGGTAACGCATCTGGATTTTCCCTCACAGGCTTCCCGGCGAGCTTTGGTATGCGACATGGATTTGCTGGTGGGAATGATCAACACGTCGAAATCCTTCATAAAATTTGCTACCGCTTCTGGCGGTTCCTCGCCGTTGCTGGATCTCGGTAGAATCTCCAGAAGCATGGCTTCCGATCCGACTTCCTTTGACGCTTCCCAAAAAGCATATCCGATTTTTCTCAATGGCTGGTCGGTAATCACGAGAACCGACTCCCCTTTTTTAATCGCCAAGCAGTTACCAATTGCAACCTGAGCCGCTTTAAATAAGTGGTCCATTTTTTCTCCTTGCGTTTTAATTCTATCCGGCAACCCAAAAATCAAATCACATAAAATTCAGTAACCTATGCAACGAAAGAAAGTCTCCCGTTGGATCGTTTTATTTCCATTCTCGACCCAAAAGCTATCCTATTACCCGCACTTCCTTATCATAATGTTTTGTTTACCCTGGTTGAACGGAAAAGCATGAAAACTATCACTGCAAAAACTGCCAAGGATAACCACGGTCCATAAATACCGGAGAGAGAAACCTCTTCATGGCTTTCGTAGAACGCCCGGTAACCGGAAGAGAAGGCGATTACAAAAGCGATCAACACCCCGATGAGGGCATCTCCCGCCACCAATCCGGAACTGAACAGTATCCCTTTTTCCTCTCTTTTGGGTGCTATCTCCGGTTTTGATATTTTCCCCACCAGAAGGGAGATCAACCCACCCGCCATAATGGGGGTGGATAGATTCAGCGGCAGGTAAAGTCCTATGGCAAAAGGAAGCGAAGAGATCCCCACCATCTCCACGGCAGCTGCCAGCATACATCCCACTATGATGGGAATCCAGGGAAGGTTTCCGGTCATCACCCCCTGAACGATCACCGCCATCACATTTGCCTGGGGAGCCAAAAGCGGAGAAGGGTGGGTGGCGTCTTTTACAAATCCAAAAGCGTCGTTTAGAAGAAAGATGGTGAAACCCATAACCAGAGCGGGGAATAGTAAACCGACGAATTCCAGAGCCTGCTGGCTCTTGGGAGTGGCTCCCAAAAGATAGCCGGTTTTCAAATCCTGGGCGATATCACCGGAAAGGCAAACTGCTATGCAGACCACCGTCCCGATCGACATCACGGTGATCATTCCCCTGAAGCCGGAGACCCCGAAGGTTAAAAGTATTACGCTGGTCACCAGAAGCGTGGCGATGGTCATTCCCGAAACCGGCGAGGAGGAACTTCCCACGATCCCCACTATTCTCGCTGCCACCACAACGAAGAAGAATCCGAAGACCACCACCAGAGCGGCGCCCAGTATATGCATTTCAGTGCCCGGATATAACCAGATCAAAAAAACGACCAAAATCGATCCGAGGACCACGATCCACATGGGAAGGTCCTGTTCCGTTCTTATCTGGTACTTAGCGATCTCCTCGGCGGACCTTTTGCCGAATATCTCCCTGGCCCCTATGGCAAAAGAGTGGAAGATAACCGGAAGCGATTTGCTCAAACTGATGAATCCCCCCAAAGCGACCGCACCCACCCCCAGATATTTTATGTAGAAATTTCGAATGTCACCGGGTCCCATATCCGAGATAGGTATGTTAGCCGGGGGGATCACTATATCAGGTATGAAAGTACCGATATAGGCGATCAAAGGGGCAATGGCCAAATATCCTAAAACGGCACCTCCCAACATCAAGGCAGCGATATGCGGACCGATGATATACCCTACACCCAAAAGAGCGGGGGTGGCATCTATTCCCACGTTTGCACCCTTGTAAGGTTTAATGTCGGTATTCGGAATTTCGGGCCAGAGTCGTAATCCCAGCATCAGAGTTTTGTACAAAGCAGCCAGCCCCAAGCCGATAAACACCGTTTTAGCTTTGCCTCCCCCCTCGTCTCCCGCTTTGATGATCTCGGCACAAGCGGTCCCTTCCGGAAATCTCAGCTTACCATGCTCGCGTTCTACCAGATATCTTCTCAAAGGAATCATAAACAGTATTCCCAAAGCTCCTCCCAAAAGCGAAAGGAAGATGATATCCAGATTGGAAACGTTGTGGAAAAAACCAGGCAGGGTCTGGTTCCAGATGAAAAATGCCGGTATGGTGAATATCACCCCCGCAGCCAACGATTCCCCCGCCGAACCGATAGTCTGAACGATGTTATTCTCCAGCACGGTCCCCCTTCGGAGTATGCCGCGCAGCACCGCCATGGATATGACAGCAGCAGGGATCGATGCAGATACCGTCATACCCACTTTGAGACCAAGGTAAGCATTAGCTAA
>JBDROD010000347.1:0-4786 GCA_043810415.1 Candidatus Zixiibacteriota bacterium
ACGCATGATAACGGCACAGGTGCAGGACCTCCCCTGTAGAGGTAATTGATCATGTATACCACGTCACCGACGTCGACTACCCCGTCGTTGTTCACGTCGCCGCATTTTATCGGTGGTTCTCCCTCATGACCCGTGATCACAAACGCCAGATCCAGCGATGTCCCCACGCATTCGTGCCAGATCCACCCATTGATTATGACGTCTCCGGCAAAGAAATCGACCGAAACCCACTCTGGATTGAAGGGAAGCGTAAAGTCGATAGTGTTCGGACCCGGTATAACCTCAAATATCTGGCGTCCTATAAAGAGCGTCTCATCTTCTCCGGGAAGCGGTGGCCTACCCATTCCCATCTCATCCCATGTAGGAGTTGACCAGTTAATGGCAAACTGGGCAAAAGCACCAGGGCCGACTGGCTCGATAAAGAAATCCATCCAGATATGTTTTGGCTGCGCGGTGGTAAACGGGTTATCGTAGAACCACATATTCGTCCAGTACTCGTATCGATACCATCCCTCGCCATAGTAATTGGTCGATCCCATATCCTGAGCATAACCGGTCGCATCGAAATACACGTCAAACCAGTTACATCTCGGTGGCTCAACGATCGGATACCAAGGTCCGGTGGGTTCGTTTGCCCCATATACTGCATCATCCATAAAATGATCCGTCGTATTCTTCCAGCCCCACTGGTATGGTTCCGGTATTTGCACCGCGGAGACGTTCAGCCAGTAAATCTGACCCTCATACTGGAAGAACGAATCTGCTGGTGGGTAAGCATTAGCCACGAAGAAATCGTATTGCCAGTAAGGGACATGATCGTTGCAATTCCAAAGACCGGTGGCAGGATCATACCAGCTCTCCATCGTGGGCGGCTCGGACGGAAAACCTGGAATCTCTCCTGCCCACGCCCACACCAGTCTGCCTGGCCTGCTCCACGGAGTGTCGGCACTGGCAGGGATATTCTCGTGGATGCTGAGGAGGAAGAATGGCATTGGAGTGTAAAAGTCGTCGGTAACAGGATTGCCGTCCAGATCCTTCCAGGAGCCCCAGAAGTGAATGTCGGTGACCCAGCCGGTTTGTGAACATTGCCAGTCATCTGCCAGAATCATGGGCATGGTCGCATTCACGTCCCAGCCGATCAAATCCGGCAGCTGCGGGAAATGCATCTTGTGGTCTGGCCAGGCTTCTTCATAGGTCAGTTGGAAGCACATATCCGCGGCATAACCAAACACGGTGGACGTGTTCGTCCAGTCCGGGTAACCAAAATATACGGACTTAAACACAGCCTCGTGAAATAGGATCGGAGTCTGATGCAAAGCCCAGCCGGACTGAGGCGGGTAGACGCCAATGCCCTGAATAGAGATCCAGTATTTCGTGCCAGCCACGAAGCTTAACGAAGCTGGTAGGTTAACCGAGTAGCTGTAATAGAAAGAGGTGCCCACCTGCTCAATGAACGTCTCGTTGACATCGGCGTTGGCATAGGTGTAGGTGGCGATAGCCGCACCGGGTTTGGTTCCATCCCCGAAGTCGTTGTAGAAGATGACCTCCCAGTCGAAGTTGCCATCATCCGGGGGACCATTCCAGTAACCGCCAATCCAGTGGACGTCATTTACCAGCTGGTCTGCGGTGAAGATAAAGTCATCCGCGAGGATGGGGTCAAGGTTGATGACGTTATCGTCCTGCGATGCGCCCAAGCCAACGTAGTCCATCCCATTGTCATAGACAATCCCTTTAGAAATGGGGTTCATCCAACCATGCACATTTGCATCTTTAACGTTTGTGGTAATTCCCGCAGTATATGCTGATATGGTCGCAAACGACACCACCAGTACCATCGCTATCGCCAATATCGCCAGCCTTTCAAAATTCAGAGCTTTTTTATTTTTCATCTATTTACTCCTTTATTTACTCCTTATTGTCTTAAGTGTTGTTTCATAATCGCAAGAACAAAAAAGACTCAGAACCGAATCATAGCTTTAACTATTGATCTATCTGCATTTCTTAAAATGTTTTACTCCTTCAGGTTAAAGGATTAACCCTTAAGTTTTTACCACGAAGGATTCATAAAAGCAGAGGTGAATTTAGGTATAAACCTCCCCCCCGCCTTTATGAGTATTTTTATAACTCAAAGGGCTACTCGACTTTATAACCTAACCGCCAAAGCGCGGTACTATTCTTGATTGACAATACAATCAGATCAAATCAAAGCGAGAAACTATTCTTTTTTAGCAAATAACTGCCCCTTAACCTTAGTTGCTTTCGAATCCAAGGTTACGATTCAAAAAATCCTTATTCCTAATGTTTTCCCCTTCTTCATAAAATATAACTTTTGACTCCGGTTTTGTCAATAAAAAAATGGAAAAGAACGGAAAATATTTCAAGGATCTCCTTTAATCTTAATTTGATTCACAATAAATTACCCTATCAGGATGGTACAAACCACCGGACCGAACGGAATAATTCGTTCATATATAAATTATTATCAAAAATAACAAAAGCCCCCGGCGAATTGTAGGGGGCTTCTGCTTTTGATTTTCGATTCAGCCGTTGATTACGAATCACAGCATTTTGGAACGTTGCCGTTCTTGAACAGGTAATTGATCAGCGTGACCACGTCCCCTATGTCTACCACCCCATCACAGCTAACGTCTCCTTCTGAAAGCGGATTGGGCGCAGATCCTGACTTGAATAAGTAGTTTATCAGGAAGACAACGTCACCTACGTCCACCACCCCGTCACCACCGGGGATATTAACATCGCCGCGATAATCCCAGGGTGATATCTGAATCGCATACTCCACCTCGGTGAACATAGGGGAGACTCCATTCCAAGGAGCCGTCACTGGGATGAATTCATCCGGAATGTTCTGGAGAGACAAATCATCGCAATACCACGGCCGTTGGGAGATGACGTAATCGGCAAGCTCCCATAACCCTCCCGGGCTGATGGGATCGTCAATCACGTGGAACAGATCGTGCGACACATTCCCTTCGTCGTTATGGGCGGTCTGATCGTGTCCGGGAGTGTGCGGTATATACTGACCATTCAGAACCCTGCCCGGATTGCCACCTTCAGCCCAATCGAACATCGGGTCGGATACCGCTATCAAGAAATCTTGGGAGTTTATACCTGCCACGGTGACATAATGACCTCCACATCGAAACCACTCGCCGCTTCCCGGGGGGTCCTCGTACCAGAAGCCCAGAAGCAGAATTACGTCCTCACATTTTTCCACCAACCCATTCACCAGTTGGAAGGTGGGTTTCTGCCACAGGTTCACGCAGAGGGTATCAGATATGGTACTGCCATTCTCAAAATACTCGGAGCTAAACCAATCCTGAATCCCCTGATACATATCGTGGACTTCCGTTCCGTTATGCTGGCAATAACCGGTTTGAACCCCATCGGTATTGAAGTACCAAGCCAGTCTCTCCACTAATTCGCCCCAAGGGGGCATGCCAGGAGGCTGTGGACCGGGAACGAAGGGTTGAGGCATAGTAGGTGGAGGTGGAAAGGTTCCGCCAAACAGCCAGGGAGTGGCCGGATGATCCATATTGAAAGGATCGTGGTCATCCCAGGCGCCGAGCATTCCGCCGAGAGCGTCAATATACTGTCTTACCAAGGGGAACCTGTCCATTCCGTCTCCAGGAACACCCGGAGCAACTTGGTTATACTTGGAATCGAACCACTTGAAGCAGTTGGCAACCGCACAAGGTCCGCAGAAGGTATGAGCCCCGGTCGGGCCCTTGACCCAGACAGCCTGCATCTGGCTCAAATCGGGCATGCCAGAGGGGGCATAGTCCTCGTAAGGTGGTTTCCAGTATAGCGACTCCTGGGGAGCTACATAAATCTCCATGGCATACATCTCATCAAAGGGGGAACCCTGGGTAATACCGAGTAGTGTGATGTTTTCCCCTTTAGACGGATTTCTTTCCAACACACAAAGCCCGCCTGCTATTCCACTTACGCCCGGATCATCATCCCCCCAGCCGGAGTATACTACTCCGGTATATGTTCCGGTAGTTATGCTGAACTGATAGATGTTACAAGAATCCTGAACATGACACCAAAGATATGGTCCTCCTGGAGTAGTGTTGTCAAAAGCAAGTCCATAGATCACTAAGGTGTTGGTATATGATGCCTGCTGAACTCCGGATCGATCAAAAGCATAGATGTTCGAGGCAAAATTGGCTCCCCAGAACCAATCGTTGACTGGATCGTAAGCTACTGCTCGGATCGGATTCAAGGGTGCAAAAGTGATGTTGTTGGCTGGAACTAAGGTGACCCCTGCCGGAGTTACATAGAAACAATTCAACACGGTGCTATAACTTGAGTAGAGATAATTTGCATCTGCTGCAATATCCCGCCACCCCCAACCGGTTGATGCCGCAGGCTGGTTGACGCTATAAAGATATTGGCACGTGCTTCCAGTTCTCAACCAAACGTGAACTCTGTTAGGATCTAACCCATTGTTTGCTCCGGTAATGTAAATGGTATCCCGGAAGGTTTCGATTCCGACGATTTGAAAATCCGAATCTGGTGAAGCCAGGTGCTGAACGTCACAGTGCCACAGGATGTCTCCCGTAGCTTTTAGTCCGGGAGATGGTACCATGTTCTCTGCCTGATCCGTGGTATTTTGATCAGCCATGACAGACCAACTCCATCCACATAAAACTATGGACAAGACACAAATCATTAGAGATTTTTTTATCATGTCTTGCTCCTTACTTGAGTAAAAGGTTAATTTTTGACTGTTTAAGCGAAATGATCCCTCATCGAAGAAATG
>JBDROD010000348.1:0-3979 GCA_043810415.1 Candidatus Zixiibacteriota bacterium
GTGATCGAGGAGATCGCCTTGCGTCCGGAGGTGGAGATCATCGAGGAGAATTATCCCATAACCTTGACCGAGCCGGTATCGGTGGAGCAGGCAGCCGGCGGGGCGGTGGAAAAGGAGAGATGTCTCTCCGCCATGAGTGTACGCGATGCCTGGAGAATGGGATACACCGGATTGGGAAGATTGGTCTGCAGTTTCGATACCGGGGTGGACGGGCATCACCCAGCACTCGGTTCCAACTGGCGGGGAAATAATGGGGGATCGCTTTCCGCCTGTTGGTTGGATCCGCTGGAATCCGATTTTCCCAAGGACGACAAAGGTCATGGATCTCACACCATGGGGATCATGGTGGGGATCACGGATGATGATACCATCGGGGTGGCGTTCGGAGCCGAGTGGATCACCGCAGCGGTGATCGACCGGGGTCGGACCTTTTCCCAGACCGTTGCCGACATCCTGGGTGCCTTTCAGTGGGCGGTGGACCCGGATGGGAATCCGGAGACAGTAAATGACGTGCCGGATGTGATCAACAATTCCTGGGGAATTCCCGCCGGCTTCAAACCGGCATGCGACCAGACCTTCTGGAATGCCATAGACAACACGGAGAATGCCGGAGTGGTGGTGATCTTCGCCGCGGGGAACGAGGGACCCAATCCCTCCACCTTGAGAACTCCGGCAGATCGAATCGCCTCACCCACCAACTCTTTTTCTGTGGGTGCGGTGGATGCTCAGAGTTACGGATACCCCATCGCCAACTTCAGCTCCCGGGGTCCTTCGGCCTGCGATAACCAGACCATAAAGCCGGAGGTCTGCGCTCCGGGAGTCAGCGTGTATTCCTGTTACAAAAACGGAGAATACCGCCTGATGAGCGGAACCTCCATGGCAGCCCCTTTCATCTCCGGTGCGGTCGCCATTTTAAGACAATATAACCCGGATGCCACGGTGGAACAGATCAAGCAGGCGCTTTTGGAGTCCTGCACCGATCTGGGATCATCAGGAGAAGACAACAGCTACGGTCGGGGGATGATAAACGTGAAGAGGGCATTGGAGATATTGCCCAAACCAAACCGGCCCAATCTTTATCTGGTCGATTTTCATATAAACGAGGGGAATGCGCCCCAGCCCGGGGATTTAGTTAACCTGGTGGTCGATCTTAAAAACAGCGGCAACTCAGTCAGCGGTGTTTCCGGAACTTTGTCCACCTCCGATTCTCTAGTTCAATTGCCGGCGAATAGCATCTTCCTCGGATCGGTGGACGGTGATGAAGAGGTCTCCAACAGCGAGACCCCCTTGCAGGTGAAATTCAGCCAGAACATACCTTCCGGAAGAAAGGTGGAACTGGTGCTCCATCTCACCGGTCAAGCCCCGGCATACGATGCAGATGTTAAATTCACCATAACCGTCGGGAACTTACCCCCCTTCTCTTTGGGGGAACAAAACGTGGGAAATTTCATCTTCACCCTTTCCAATTTCGGACAGTATGGCTTGGGGGACGGTTCTTTCAATCCTCTGGGAGGAAAGGGGTTTAAATATCCCCGCGACGGCCAGGATAATCTATATGAGGCGGCTTTTTTGATAGGGACCAATACGGATCAGGTGTCGGATGGGGCGAGAGGGGAGGATGGGAAGACCCCGGGACAGGACTTTGAGGTTCTCCCCGGCGGTGAGCTGGCCATTCAATCACCGGGCGGCATGTCCGATCAGGAGGGATTCTGCAAATTCTCGGACCTGAGGGCTACGAATCCTCTGGGTTTGGAGATCATACAGAAAAGCTTCGCCTATGCCGATCCGGTCAACGACGATTATCTGATCCTGCAATATACCATAAGAAATGTCAACTCACATCCGGTAAATAATTTTTATGCCGGTTTGTTCTTCGATTGGGACATATCCTTAGGCTCATCCGGGGACGATCAAATCGGTTGGGACTCCACCCGGGGGGTATATTATCAATTTGACCCGCAATCCCAGATATATCTGTGCCTTTTGCCTTTAGTCAACGGGAATCACTTTGCTTATCAGATCGACAATCCTTCGTGGATATATGATGGATTTTCCAAACAGGAGAAATACGAGTTACTAAGCGGACAGGCTCTCCGAAGCACCAGTCAGACGCTCTCTGCCTCCGAAGGTATGGACTGGTCGCAGATGGTTTCGGTCGGTCCTTTGACCTTGGCTTCCCAGGAGAGCACGGTGGTGGCTTTTGCCGTGGTGGGAGGGACCGGATTAAGCGAACTGGTCAGCAATCTATCTTCAGCCAAAGCCAAATATGACTGTATGTGCACCGGCATTGAGGATGATGAAGACAAGCCGAACCTCCCCAGCCGCTTCATCCTTTCCCAGAATTATCCCAATCCGTTCAACCCGGTGACCACCATAGCCTTTGAGCTGAAACCGGAAAATTCCGTAACCGGTGCCTCTCTTTCCCCGGAAAAGAACAATGGGTCGTTTAAACCGCAAGCGGAGCAATTCTCCAGCATACCGGTCTCCTTGAGAATATATAACATCCGGGGGGAACTGGTGAAGACCCTGCTGGAGGAGGATCTTACGCCGGGAAGATATGAGTTCACCTGGGACGGGACCGGTCAGAATGGCGAAAAAGTTGCGTCAGGTGTCTACCTATATAACCTACAAACCCCCCAGAGCCAGACTTCAAGAAAGATGATCCTGCTGAAGTAGGTTAACCCGTTTTTTCTACTGACTAGGGGCAACTCCCCGCCTATGGTGGTTCGGCTTTGCTCACCATCCTGAGTAAATCGAAGGACGGGATGTGCCACATGAGTTGCCCCTACAAAATTTCCCCCGAATGAAACTTCTGCGAAGAAAACTACCTCCCTCAAAGAATCCGTAAGAATCCTTGTTTATTCGTATAATAAATGATGAACTTTCTACCCGGGTGGTTTTTCAAATCCGGTAAATTACGAGGGAACCCGATGAAATTCAGTAACATTAAAGTATTTGTTTACATTTCAATAATATTACTGATGGCGGTGAATAACGTTCCTGCTGTTCCCTTAACCGACGAAGTGTTGGAGAGACTACGCCGGGAGGGGACGTTGGATGAATGGATAAGCCAATGGGAGTCTGCCGCCCAGCGGGGGATGTACGAGAAAACTACATATCAGCAGCTTAGGCTGATGAAGATAAGCCCCAACGCCGTCGACACCCTCAGACCCCTGGTCCTCTGTGTTGATTTCCGCGATAATGAATATACCTATAACTCCGCCAAATTCGACACGCTTCTTTTCAGCAAGAATCATGTGGTTCCGACGGGGAGTTTTCGAGATTACTATCTGGAGAATTCTTACGGTAAACACGATCCTAATGGGGGGGAATATGGATGGGTCCGGGCTCCGCAAGTTTACACCTACTACAGTAACGGGTTGAAAGGGCTGGGTACTTATCCGCACAACGCCCAGAAGCTGGTGGAGGATGCCCTGTATGCGGCGGATGATTCCGTGGATTATGGGGATTACGATTATAACCACGACGGCTGGATCGACGGTCTGATTGTGGTGCATGCTGGTCCCGGAGCGGAGGAGACCGGCAACGTCTGGCAGATCTGGTCGCACCGCTGGACTCTCCCCTCGACAATTACATTGGATGGTGTGAACATAAAAGACTACACCATGCAGCCGGAGAAATTAGCCAATGGATATTTAATCACCATCGGGGTTTTCTGCCATGAGTGGGGACATTTTTTGGGGATCAACTGGGAGGAATATGATCCGGACTATTCCTCCGAAGGCTTAGGGGATTGGAGCGTGATGGCTAAAGGGTGTTACAATAACAATGGCAGAACGCCGGCTCATCACAGCGCTTTTTGCAAGTATTTACTGGGATGGTCCAATACAGTGGTGGTGGGCTCTAATCAGACCAATGCAGCCATCCCTCAAGCAGAGACCTCACCGGTCTCATACCGGCTATGGACCTCCGGAGGCATGGGCAATCAATACTTCATGGTAGAGAACCGGCAGAAGAC
>JBDROD010000349.1:0-7732 GCA_043810415.1 Candidatus Zixiibacteriota bacterium
TTGCTTTTTTTCATTATTTTCCCCTCTTCCTAAACCTCTCCCGCAAGGGGAGAGGGAGACTTAATATGCTTTCCGCAAGGTATGAACCATATGATACATACCAAGGGGAGAGGGAATAGATTATAATCAAGTAGCTCGTAACTCATTTGAGTCTATTGACTGACTTACAAACTTACTTGCGGGGCTGGGAGCCCCGCCTACGAACTCTAACTGTATTACCCCCTCTCCCTAACCCTCTCCCACAAGGGGAGAGGGAACTCTGTACACTCCTTCTTCAATGCTCAGATAGGATCGTTCGAATTCCTGACTTTAGCTAAAATTCGGTCTTGCCGGTGAATTTGAAGTTGTCGATAAACATGGCGGGAGCGACGATACAGCCGACGTCTCCCCACCAAGAGTTGACGATCTTCCTCTCTTTGGAGATTTGCCTGGCATTGGAGAATGCCTTGAGCATGCTCTCGGTAAAGCGCAGGTTCTTTATCCCGTGCTTGACCTTCCCGTCTTCCACCCAAAAGGTGCCGTCGCGGGTCATCCCGGTTAATAGGGCTTTGGTGGTATCCAAAAGCCCGTTGATGTAATGAAACCGGGTGATCAAGATGGCTTTGTCCGCGGATTTGATCATCTTATCGAGGGAGGAATCTCCGCCGTCGATGAACAGGTTTAAAGCCAAGCCACCGTCGGAGCTATCCGGGGTTAGGGCATGTCCGGTCGATTTCCTATTCTCCTTATGAGCGGAGATGGAATCGTAAACCACGCCTTTGGCTATCCCCTTCTCCACCAACATCACCTTTTGCTTGGGCACCCCTTCGAAATCGAAGGGGAAGGCGATGGCAGTCTCATCCGGTCCGTCGTCGTACATGGTGACATTATCCCCCATGATCTTCTTCCCGATCCGGTTGGAGAGAAAACTGGTCCCCTCCTGGAAAGATTTGCACCCGAAGCCGATGTAGTTCATCCACTCCACCAAAGCCGCCACTGCAGACGGTTCGAGTATCACCGGATATTCGCCCGGCTCCACCACTTGAGGGTTTTTACTGTCCAGACATTTCTGGATGGCAGTCTGGGTTAGCTGATCGATCTTCAGATCGTCCACGTCTCGGGTGAGCTGGTCCGAATAGCCGGAGCTGTTCTCGCCCATCACCACCAGATTGATGTAGGTGGAGGTGAGCGGCTGGTAACATTCCACCCCCAAGTTGTTCACCACCCCGATCTCGGAATAGCCGGTGGAAAAAGAGCCGGCTACGGTGAGATTATGTTTTTGGGCTTGATCGAATATCTTCTTTGCCTCCTGCGCCCTCTGGATAGGGGAGAATTTGGCGGTCTTCTCGTAATAGGTATTTACCTGGGGATAATTCTGCTTGGGGGGGAGTCCGGGGAAATCCGGATTCTCCCTCTGGTTTTTGGCGATCTCGATGGAATTTGCCAGGGCTTTCTCCAGATCCTCCTTTATGAAGGAATTGGTGGAAGCCACACCGATCTTCTTCCCCAAAGCGGTGCGGAAATATACCCGGCTGTTCCGCTCGGAGACGTTCTGGTGGATGGTGGAGTTGGCAAAACGGGTCAGCCCGCTCTCGCCGCCGATATATACCGCATCGGTCAAATCCGCTTTGGATTTGCCCAGAACCGAGTTCAATAAATTCAGTATTTTGTCTTTTCCGATCATTTGCTTACTCCCACTTTAACGTTGCGAAATCTGGCGGGCGAGGTGCCGTGAGCCACGTGCATGGTCTGCATCGGCTCCCCCTTGCCGCAGTTGGGCAACCCCCAGATACGCCAGTGTTTTCGGTTGCATACCGCATCACAGCCGTTCCAGAACTGGGGGGTGATGCCGGTGTAGACCCCGTTTTTGTACATCTTCCCCAGTTTGCCGTTTTTGATCTCCCAGACGGCTTCCACTCCAAACTGGAAATTAAGACGCTTGTCGTCTATGCTCCAGCTCTTGTTGGTATCCAGATAGATGCCGTCCTTGGTGTCTTTAATCAAGTCTTCCAACTCCCATTCCCCCGGCTCTAAGTTGATGTTGGTCATCCGGATCAACGGTATCCGGTTCCACCCGTCCGCCCGCATGGTGCCGTTGCTCTGCTGCTTTAAGACCGCCGCAGTTTCGCGAGAAGTCTGGTAGCCGACGAACAGACCGTTCTTAACCAGATATGCCCGCTGGGCTTTGACCCCCTCGTCGTCGTACCCGAAACTCCCCAATCCTCCGGGGATGGTGGCATCGGCAACGATGGTCACCTTATCCGAGCCGTATTTGAGCTGATTCAGTTTGTCGATGGTCATGAAGCTCCCCCCGGCCAAGCTCACCTCGGTTCCCAAAACCCGATCCAGCTCGGTGGGATGACCGCATGATTCGTGGACCTGAAGCGCCAGCTGGTTTCCGGCGATGATGATGGTGGTCTCCATCTCGGGAAGGGGGGGCGCCGAAAGAAGCTCAAGTGCCTCTTCTTTAGTCTTTTCGGCATTCTCCACCAACTTTAACTCTTCGACGAACTCATATCCCCGGGAGGCGTAATCCCCGCGGAAGGAACTGGGGAAGGAGCGCCTTTGCACCTCCGAGCCGTCGACTGCCGTAGCCATGATCCCGCCTCCGCTCTCCAGCATGGACTGTTCGATGAAGGTCCCTTCGGTGGAGGCGAAGATCTTATCGGTCTTGAAGAAGTTCATGGAGCTTTCCGCCACCTTGATCTTGGGATGCTTCTGCAGAATGGCGCAGGCATCGAGTAAAAGCACGAGCTTTTTGTCGATGGGGACCCCAAAGGGATCGATCTGGTACTGACTTTGGTATCTGTCCTGGTGGATCTCCGTCGGGGTCAGCCGAACGCTTTCTTTTTTTGCCAGAGCCGATGCCCGGGCGATCTCTATAGCGTTATCAGCCACCCGCTGCATCTCCTCGGAGCTGGTGATCGAGCTGGCGGCAAACCCCCAAGCGCCGTTTTGGATCACCCGGATGCCGAAACCCTGATCCTCGTTGCGGGATAGCGCTTCGACGTTCCCGTTCTTTACCTTGATGTCCTCGAGGGTCGTTTTTTGGTGCCGGATATCGGCATAATCCACCTTCTTTTTTTTGAGATAATCGATGATCTCCTTAATACGATCTTTCGAGCGTTCCTCCTTTCCGAAAATCTGTGGTTAACTTTTCGAATTTAAAACTCAGAATTGGTAAGTTAAAATCCTACCTTTATTTTGTCAAGCAAATAAAGATTTTGTGTCAACGCAAATAAAGATTTTGTTAAAAGATGATAAGAAGTTGTTGGACAGATAACCCGGGATCAAGAATTGGTTGAAAGAAACACTTTGGATTTGGTGACAAAATCACCGGTCGGGTTAGAAGATTATTATCTCAAAAAGCACATTTTCGCATAAACCGGCAATTTAATCCGACCAGCCCACGTATAATTTGTTGAGAGGCAGACAAATAGCCTTGATGTCTCTCATTCACCAAATGGGAATTGCCTTAAAGTTAAACTTATATCTACAAGGAAGTTAAGCGGAAAACTCTGACTTTCATTTTTACCGAACTTTTTAAATGTTATCTTTTGGAAAAAATAACTTGACAAAAAAAGGTTTCTGATTTAGATTGAAATTGGGAAGGTGTGCAATAGATTGATCAATTTTTGTTTTCCCTTGCTGAAGGAGGGAAACTTATTAGCTAATTTTTCATTCGGAAGGAACCAAATCAATTTATTCCTTTTCATCGCTTTAAGGAGGCGATTGTAACATGAAGCGGCTATTTTCAATAATTACCGGAAGAGGCGGATCTTCCTGGCTGAAACTAGTCCTTCTATCGTTTTTCCTTTTTGCAGCACTGGTTTTGTTCAACCATGGTTTAGCCAGCGAACCGGACATGGAGCACCCCTGGGACGATCTGTGTGGCAGCGATGCTGACCATATCCAGATAAATCATCCGGACAATCCCTTTATACTGGTTTTGCCGATAGGGATCAGTTCCCAGCAGATCGTGGTTCACGTACAATCTGACGTGCAAAAGGACAATACGGTAAAAGAGAATGTATCTCAGTCCTCGGTGAAGAACCGCATTCATTTTTTCATTTTCATTAAGTAACGACAAGGACACTCATCAGGCTGTGTTAGTCGCTTAGTTAAAATGGACATTCCGGAAAAAAGGATCGAGCTTATCGAATTCCTGGCGGCAGAGAAAGATTTTATGTCCGCGCAGGCGGAGTTGAAGAAGTTGAAGAAAGGGAATGACAGCTCCTTCAACCAATGGGGGGAGGTCTATTATCTGGAGGGACTGATCCTGCACGGGTTGGCCCGATACCACGAGGCGCAGGAAAAGGGAGAATTGGCTTATCAGCATCTGAAACATACCAGTAACAATAAGCGCATTGCCCAGGTTCAGCTTCTCCTGGGCAATGTCTTTGTTGCCACCGGCGATTTGAAAAGTGCCGGGGAGAAGCTGCAGGACGCCATCGCCTCCTTCCGCCGGGTGGAGGACGAAAAGGGAATGGCGGAAACGTATAACAAGCTGGCCCAGGTTTTCTTCATCCAGGCGGAGTTTGACCGGGCCATCGAGGCTTTGGGCACCGCCTCCGAGCATGCGCAGAAAACTCCTTTAAGTTCGGTTATGATCAGCCGCATCTCGGGCAACTTAGGCCGGATCCACCTGCTTTTGGGCGAATGGGATAAAGCCACCCGGCGCCTGCAGGAGAGCATTCTACAGAACGAACCGGCGAAAAACGAACTCAGCGTCTGCAGAAACCTTCTATCCTTAGGCTATGCCGCAAGTCAGCAGAGGAAATTCGAGGAAGCAGAGGGATTCTACCGGAAAGCATATAGTCTCATCCAGAAGCTGGATTTGAAAAGGGAGCTGGCCATCTACTACGAATATCAGGCTGAAATGGCTTTGGATAAGAAGGATCTCGATTTGGCCAACCAGAACGTCTCCCAAGCCATTCAACTGGGAGAGAAGATGGCACCTCAAAGCAGTTTGCTCTGTCAATCCTACCGGATTTTAGCCCAGATTCAGCTCGCCACCCAAAAACTCCACTTGGCCGAGAATTACTGCCAGAAATCGTGGGAACTGGCCCGATCGCTGAATGAAAGGATGGAGGAGGGGATACTTTACCGAGTTTGGGCTCAGATCGCCAAGGATAAGAACAACAAGAAACTGGCCCGGGAGAGATTCGAAGAGAGCCTGAACCTGCTGGAGAGGATCGGGTGCAGATTCGAGCTTGGACGGACCTATCTTTGTGCCGGAGATGCAGAGGTTTTCGAAACCCAGATTACCTTCGAATATCTGAAGAAGGCGCAGAGTCTATTCAAAGAACTTTTCTCGGAGAAATCCGAAGAATATGACTATTATGAGGGATTGTGTCAATTAGCCCTGGCCAAGGCATACATGCAGACAGCCGATTTCGACGGCAGCATCGATAGCTTGAATCAGGCGGAGCTCCGGTTGGGCCAAATCAAAACGGAGAACTTAACCGATAAAGAGGAGATACTCCAAACTATAGCCGCATACCGGCAGGAAGTGGAGAAAAAAGCGGCCGAGCGAAGCCTCTCTCTGGATAACCAGTACAACGTGGTCAGGCGTTTCCTTTCCGAGGTCGAGGCGGCGGAAAGCAATACCGCGCATCCGACCAACAAAGAGGACGAGGTCAACCGGAACCTGATGGTTTTGGCTAAAAAGATACAGGCGGACCGGGGTTTCATCATCCTGAAGAGTGGCGAAAACCAATTCTCCCCTCCCCTATTCAGTTTCAACCTTACTGCCGAGGAGCTGGAGAAGCTTCACTTGAGTTTTTCCCGGCTAAACGGGGAGCTTACCTCCTTGAGAGAACCCATATACTCCACTTCTATCCAAGGCCGGACATTCTTTGAAACCGAAAAAGACGTTACCAGTCTTCTTCTTATCCCCTTAAAAACCGACGAAGATATTAAAGGGCTTTTGTATCTGGATCGGGAGAAAAACGGGCTTTCCACCAATCCATTCCGCTCAGACGAGCTTAATCTGGCGGTGGCATTTGCCGAGATCATGACTTTGAAAGTGGCGGAGATAGAGAACCGGAAACTGGGAGAGGAAAACCTGCGGCTCAAAGAACAGCTGAAGGATAAAAGCGCCTTCTCCAACATCATCACCCAAAACGGCGACATGATGGAGATATTGTGGAAGCTGCACCAGGTGAAGGACACCAACCTTTCCATACTTTTGGAGGGGGAGACCGGAACCGGAAAAGACCAGGTGGCCAAGGCGATACATTACAACAGCAATCGAAAGAATAAGAATTTTGTGGTGGTGAACTGCGCCGCATTTCCCGAGACCCTTCTGGAGAACGAGCTTTTTGGTCACAAGAGGGGAGCTTACACCGGCGCATCCCAGGACAAAGATGGCTTCATCCAGGAAGCGGACGGCGGCACCTTATACTTAGACGAGATCGCGGAGATAAATCCTTCTACCCAGATCAAGCTTTTGAGAGTGCTGGAGGAAAAAGAGTACACCCGGCTGGGAGATACCAAACCGCGGAAGGTGGATATCCGGATCATCTCTGCCACCAGTTTGAAGATAAAGGAGCAGATCGAGAAGGGGATGTTCCGCAAGGATTTGTTCTTCCGCTTGAATACCATTCATGCCACCCTGCCTCCTTTGAGAAAGCGCAAGGAGGATGTCCCGCTTCTGGTGAACCACTTCGTAAGAATTCATACCGCGGCGGGAACGGACAAACTCCCCCAGCCCTCCCATGCCATCATGGAGCTATTTAGCAGCTACGACTGGCCCGGAAACATAAGGGAGCTGGAAAATGAGGTGAAAAGATTGGTGGCGATAAAGGACGGCGAAGCGGTGGTGGCAGCCGATTTGCTCTCGGAGAAGTTCGGAATGGACGAAGAATCCGAGATCAAAAACCTCTCTTTCTACGAGAGGGTAGCTGCCTGGGAGAAACAGTTTATCTTAAAGGCGCTGATAGAGAACAACTGGGTGAAAAAGACCGCTGCTACTGCGCTGGGTATTCCGGAATCCTCTTTGAGGTTCAAGATCAAGCAACTCAAAATAAAAACACCGGTGGAAGCATAAATTCAAACTTGCTTAAAATAAAAGCCATCCGAAAGGATGGCTTTTTTTATTGTCCACAAAGCGGTTTTATGTTTTATCAGGTTGTTTAATGGGTAGTGATATTAAATTAACGCGATGGTGCTGGACCTGATTTGAATAGATAGTTGATAAGGAAAACGATATCACCTATGGTAATATAACCGTTGCAACCCGCATCACCAAGGGTTAAAGGATTTGGTGGCGGACCTTCCCTGAAAATAAAGTTTATCAAATAAACGATATCAGAAACATCTATGACTCCATTTCTGTTGGCGTCCCCACGAGGAGACTGGAAGTATTTTATGGTGATCCAATCACCGTCACAAAATCCACTCACATATACATTTCCAGATGCATCTATAGCCATGGATGAATCTTGGCACCAACCATTCTGAGATATGTTGTATCGTCTCACCCAGCCAGTGTCTCCATTGGGATAATACTTAATGGTGGCATAGTAAAAAGAGGTCCAACTGCTGTTGCCACTGTATCCGGTCACATAGACATTCCCGGATAAATCTAATTCCAACGACCTGGCCTCATCCCAGGTGTTTCCCGGACCGTCATATCGTCTCACCCATGCAGTATCTCCATTAGGGTAGTATTTTATCGTAGCGTAGTCGGAGAACCCGCCTGAACTATCTCCTATACTGTATCCAGTAACGAAAACGCAGCCAGAATCAT
>JBDROD010000350.1:0-4727 GCA_043810415.1 Candidatus Zixiibacteriota bacterium
AGATTCATTTTTCATATAATCGTATAATCTCAATGGGTGGTCACAAACTGTTACCACTTTAGACGCGCCCGTTTGAGCCTTGCAGGAGGGGAGTTCGTCCAGCCGAAATTAGTGAGATCATACCGGAGATTATCATAGCATCATGAAGAAAAGATTTAAAATCCCTTTATATCTTTTATCATTTCTGCTGTTGGCCTGCCTGGTTTTTTGGGGGCTTTTGACTCAAACCAAACTGCTGGAGCAGCAGGTCAACCGGCTGTTGAAGGTTTTCGTTCAAAACAGGTATTCGGTCAGGGTAAAGGTGGGGGAGATAAGCGGACCATTCTGGAGAGAGCTAAGGGTGAAGGATATAACGGTTGATCTGGTCAAAGAGGGTAACGAATACAGAATGGCGAGCATTCCGGATCTGAAGATCGATTACAGGTTATCCAATCTATGGAGGAAAAAATGGGAGCTGGATTCAATGATCGTAGACCATCCTTCCATTAACGTTAAGGGAACACCGGAAGGTAAGACTCTTTTACCTTCATCCCCTAAACGTAAGATTTTCCCCCCTGCCGGTTTGTTCGATTTCAAAATCGGACATTTAAAGATAAATGAAGGGGTATTTAATTATACCAACGGAGAAAAACAATCCACCATCGACAGTTTGAACCTTGAGCTTTCGTTGAGCAAGGGGAAAGAGGGGATCAAAGCCGATATCCTCAATGGTGAATTCACCTATAACCAAAAAGACTTTCCCATCCAGCAATTTCAGGGTTCCTTCTGGCTGGTAAACGATAGCTTATTGATTAAAGGTATGAAGGTTAAAACTAGGGATTCGGACTTGGACATTTCTGGATCCATCCACAATTTTCAAACCCCACAGTTTTCCTTGTCCGTTCAAGCCACACCGGTCAATTTAGCCGATATACAGAAATTAACCGGAGTAGGTTTGGAGGGGCTTTTGAACGTAAATGGGACCTGTGAAGGAGATTTCAAGGGATTCGGAGGGGAGGCAGCTTTGGACGGTTTCTTCTTTGAGCGAAAGTTCGAGCAGGTAAAAACCGAATATGCATATCAAAATAAAAAACTGACCTTCCCCTCTATCCGGGGAAGAGTTTTCGGATCCCCCATGGAGGGAAAGGGAGAGCTGAACCTGGGCAAGAAACCTGAGGAGTACAAATTCGAAGGGACGGTAAGCAATCTTAATCTTGACCAGATTGTCTTCGGCAGCCTTCACACTGATTTGTCCGGATATGTCAGCTTTATGGGGAGATCGTTTTCGGATAAGGAAATGGTGATGGAAGCAGAGATAAACCTGCAGAAGGGGAGGATCGAACAGTACAGTTTCGACGCGGCTTCGGGAATAATGAATGTCACCAACACCGCCATAGTTTTTCACCCCCAGTTTATGGTTGACTACAAGAATACCCAGGTCGACTTAAGCGGCGAATTGCAGTATGAAGGGGACGTGGATATCGACGCCTCGGTAAGTTTCCTTGATCTTAAAGATTTCTGGTACCAGATTTTTATAAAACAGATGGAGGGCAGGGGGAAAGCAACACTCAAGCTGTCGGGAAAAACGGCTGATTTTGACATCCAGGGAAAGTTCGTCTCCGACTCCTGCTATGTATACCAGCTTTACAGCTCGGATGCGCAGGTGGATCTATCCTTAGCCAATTTCATCACCAAACCCCAAGGGGAGGTGAAGGTTCAATTCCTGCGGGGGAATGCCTGGGGGGTGGATTATGACAGCTTGAACTCCCGCTTGGAGGTGGACGGGGAGTGGATCAAAATCGATACCACCCGGCTTTCCGGCAAAGATTACGACGTAAATTTATGGGGGGAATTGGATGCCTCTACCACCCCTCAGACTTTACTTTTGCACCAGGTGGTTTTGGATTATCAGGGTAACCGCCTGCAAACTTTCTCTCCCACGGTGGTGGACGTCGACACCGAGAAGGCGGTGATCCGAAAATTCATCCTCTCCGGGGAGACCGGAGAGATGGGTTTATCCGGCACGGTTGATTTCGAAGAGAGGATGTCGCTTTCGGTCGATATCTCCAATTTGGAGATCACCCCCTGGGCAGTGCTTATGACTACGGAGCCGATAGAGGGTAAGCTTTCGGCCCAAGCAGATATCGAGGGTGATTTTAAAAATCCCCAAATCGAGATGAAGGGTCAGATACAAGCCCTAAAATTCAAGAATATGGAGCTGGGGGATCTATCTCTTGATCTGGTTTATAAAGAAAAAAAACTGGAGGTCAGGAATCTCGACGTCTTGGGAACGGACTGGGAATACCACCTCACCGGATATCTGCCTTTGGATTTGTCCTTTTATGCGACGGAGAAAAGAGTTTTGGAAACACCCCAGAGTTTCAAGCTACAGGTTAAAGGGAAGCGACTGGAATTGATCCGCTGGTTCATTCCCGACGTCGAATACCTGAAAGGAGACCTGCAGGGGGATCTGAATATATCGGGAAATTTATTTCATCCCCAGTTTGACGGGAAGATGACGATAAAAAACGGGAGTCTCAAATTCGCTGAGCTGGCAGATCCGGTGGAGAATCTGACGGTGGATATGAGGATGCAGAATGAAAACCTGGTTCTGGACCAAATAAGCGGTTTCATGGAACACGGGGAAACCGAATCGGGCAATATCTTCAGGAAAATCTGGAGGATCTTTTCCAAAAAGCGTAAGATCAGAGGGGAGGTCAACGGATTCGGCACCATGAACCTGAAGGACATTAACAATATAGACTATGACCTTTATTTCTCCGGCAACAATATACCGGTGAATTATGAATATGCCGATCTTTCAGCCACTGCCAACTTTAGCCTTCAGATTACGGGAAAAACCCTCCCTTTGGTTTCCGCTCAGATAATAATACCCCAGCTTTTCTACCGGGAGCCTTTTTCCAGTTCTGGCTCCGGCTCTGAATCTTCTCTTTCCCCTTCTTATCCGGGGGAGGATCTCTGGGATTGGAATTTCGACATATCCGTGCCTAATAACTGCTGGATCATAAATAACGATGTGAATCTGGAACTGAAGGGTGATTTAAAAGTATTGAGGGAAAGTGGCGAGCTGAGAATATTGGGGATTATGGAGACAATCCGGGGAAAATATTTTCTTTATGGAACCACGTTCAACATCGAGAGCGGAACTTTCACCTTCGATAACATAAAAGAGATCAACCCCAAGATCGACTTATTGGTATCCAGCAGATTGGGGGGAGGAGCACCCAGCTCGTCGGGAACCGGAGGTGTGGTGAGCACCGGAAACACCAATGAGATTGAACTGGCCATCAAGGGGACCATTCTGGAACCCGAGGTAGTGCCGGCTTCGGGCTCCCCCTATTCCCAGGAAGACATAATGGAACTTCTGGCTTTTCAGCGGGGCCTCTCCTCGGTGGACTCAACCAGAGTGGGGAGCCTGTTCCAGGAGAGGGTGCTCAAAAGCCTGGGCGGTGCTTACAGCAGCAGGTTCCTGGAGAATATTGCCGAACAGAGCTTAGGGGTGGAGACATTTGAAATCGTCCCCGCCTGGAACGAGAAGATGCAATTGACCGATGCCCAGATCACCGTAGGCAAATACGTATCGGACAAGATATACTTCCGTTACACCCGCCGCCTTTCGCAATCCAGCGGACAGGAGACCGGGGTGGAATACAGGCTAAGCAAAAATCTTCTGTTGGAGGGGAGCAGAGATAAACAGGGTCTTTTCCATTTCGGATTGAACTTATACTGGGAATATTAAACAATTCGTTTAAACCCAAGCATCCTTATGTACCATTTTTTCACAAAACGCTTCCCCTCATTGGTTCTGCTCTTTCTGGGATTGATTCTTTTTTACTCTCCGGTCTTTGCAGCTAATCAAAGAAAACCGGTCATCGAAAGCATTAAGGTCGAGGGGAATCGTTATTTCTCCGCCAACAAAATCAAAGACCAGATGAGCATTAAAGAGAATAAATGGTACAACCTTATCAAAAAAAGAAGATTTAATCCCAAGAAAGCAGAATTGGATCAGTTTTACATAGACTCCCTATATCATGTCAACGGTTTTCTTGACATGAAATGTGAGATCAGTGCCGAGAAAAAGGACGAGCAGAGCTGTGTGGTCCGGGTGGCGGTAAATGAAGGAGGGCAAACCAAGCTGGGAACAATTACCTTGAAGGAGGAACTGCCGGAACTGGCGGATAAATCCATTAGAATGATAAAACCTTTGAAAAAGGGGGATCCCTTCAATTGGACCAAGATATACGGGGTGACCTTCAACATCAAGTCCATTTATGCCAATAACGGTTATCCGTATGCTGACGTTCAGATTCAATTATCCGGTGGAGAGGATGATTTTGTTCGGGATGTAACGTTCCAGGTGAATCCGGACAAGAAAGTCTTTTTTGGTAAGGTAACTTATGAAGGGTTAAAATTGACCAAGGAAAATGTGGTTCGACGGGAGTTGACCATAAAAGAAGGGGACCTCTATTCCCGGGACAAGATTTTGGATAGCCAACAAAGGCTTTACTCCACCGGACTTTTCAGTTATATCAATTTGAAGGTCAAAGACGTGGAGCAAAAACCGGACAAGCCGGATTTTATTTTGAAGGCGATAGAAAAGAAACCCAATTACCTCAGTTTCCGGGGGGAACTGGCGCAAAATTCGCCCCAGTCGGTAAATCAACAGGAATACCTCACTGCGGATTTTACGGGCGAATGGGGAAACAGGAACCTAGCCGGAACATCCC
>JBDROD010000351.1:0-4190 GCA_043810415.1 Candidatus Zixiibacteriota bacterium
ATCCAACGCGGTAAAAAAAGCAAAGTCGAAGTGCCGTAACAGAAAAATCGAAATCGAGGTCAGGGATTTTAAGGAAGCAGTAGAGGCAGCCCTAACAGCGACGGATTGGATTATGTTGGACAATATGAATATCCGGGGGATGAAGAAAGCCGTTAGCCTTATCCGGTCCGCAAATCAAAAGATCAAGATCGAAGCATCTGGTGGAGTTACCCTGAAGAACGTACGGGACATAGCATT
Source organism: Candidatus Zixiibacteriota bacterium (assembly GCA_043810415.1). GTDB lineage: Bacteria > Zixibacteria > MSB-5A5 > MSB-5A5 > SM1-73 > CAIVRH01. Next base: position 238 of record JBDROD010000351.1, read on the forward strand.
GACCGGTGTGGACTTCATCTCCGTGGGAGCTTTGACCCACTCCGCTCCAGCCTTGGATTTGAGCCTGATTTTGCTTTGACCACTTTCTTAGTGTCTTTGTAGGGGTGGAGCTTTAGCTCCACCCGATCAAGGTCTCAAAAATTCTCAACATTATTATCCATGAAACAAAGCATACAAATCGCTGAAGAGGAACTGATAACCTTCCTTCAGAAGAATCGACAGACCCAGTTGAGCACCAGGGAGATCTCTCAGGAACTGGGAATCCACCCTTACGTGATATACCAGGTGATTAAGGACTTGCGCAGATGGGGATTCAATATCTCATCCGAAAAAGGGAAGGGTTACCGGTTATTGGAAGCCCCGGATTTTCTCTTTCCGGATAAGATCAAGCGGAACCTTAAAACTAAGATCATAGGGAAGGAGGTGCTCTGTTATCGCACCTTAGGATCCACCAACAACCTGGCATTTCGTCTGGCAGAAAGCGGATCGGCAGAGGGAACTTTGATCGTTGCAGACGAACAGACCAAAGGAAGGGGAAGAATGGGACGAAGCTGGTATTCACCCCCCCGATTGGGTTTGTGGATGAGCCTGATACTCCGTCCCGACATACCTCCTTTCAAAGCACCCGGTCTTTCCATATGTGCGGGGTTGGCTTTGGCCCAAGCCATAGTTGAGCTTACCAGCCTGGATGCCAAAACCAAATGGCCCAACGACTGCTATTTGAACGGGAGGAAAGTCGGAGGCGTGCTTTTGGAGCTCTCCGCGGAGATCGACCGGATCAATTTCGTGATAGCCGGCATTGGAGTAAATGTAAATCACCAGTTAAGCGATCTCCCCAAAAACCTCTCCTCTACTGCCACCTCCTTGAGAATAGAGTCGGGAAAGGAGATTCCACGCATAAAACTTCTCACCTCCTTTCTGGAGAAATTCGAAACCATCTATGTGGATTTCAAGAAAAACGGGCTGTCTCCGCAGAATCCGCTGATAAAAAAGTTCTCCTTGCTTTTAGGAACAAAAGTAACGGTAAAATATGGTAAAGAGAAAATCGAGGGTATTGCCGAAGACATTAACGAGAACGGCTCTTTGATTATGCGAGTAGGAAAGGAAAAGAGGGTGATGACTGCAGGCGAAGTCACAGTAGGTTAATTTTCGAAGCTTCCCACTTAAATTATGATAGATCAAAGCTATTCATTTAAGAAAATTGATTCATTCGTCTTATTAGCAGCCTTATTTCTCATAGTCTTCGGAACTTCTATCTTCCTGAGCTTTGAGGAGATGCTTAAGTTTTTTATCCGCTTAAGCCCTGATCGCTCTTTTTCCCCGCAAACTGTACTGATATTGAGGACTTCCTTTCTGTCTTTGGGATTGGTGGGAACAGGACTTCTGCTTTTCTATCTTTTAAGGAAAAGAGGTTTGCAGAATATCTTAAGGAGAATGGAGGGTATAAACGAACCAAATTTCATACTGCTGTTTTTGGGTCTGGCTTTTGTTCTTAGGTTGCTTTGGATAATCTTCATTCCCACCCAGCTATATGCAGACTGGAAATGGTATGATGATGCGGCATACCATATGTCACAAGTATGGACATACGAAGAAAATGGATTACCTACTGCTTATTGGCCCATAGGATATCCGCTCTTTTTAGCCATAATTTACTGGTTCTTTGGACACAGCTATTTTGCCGTGGAATTCATTAATATCTTTTTAAGCTTATCCATATGTCTGATCACCTATTTGATTGCCAAAAGACTGGTAAGCCCAATTTCCTCTCGTATCACTCTTGTGATTCTTGCTCTATTCCCCAGCCAAATATTTTTCACCAACGTTTTGGCTTCCGAAATTGTGTTTACTTTTTTACTCCTTTTGTCTGTCTATCTTTTGCTTGAGCAGAAACTTCACGCCACCATCTATTTCCCTCTGATCATTGGTATCCTTCTTGGTCTTTTGACTTTGATAAGGGCGGCGGCTCTGCTATTGCCGGTTATCATCATAATATTTTATTTCAAATCCGGGGATCGATACGGTCTAAACTTGAGAAATGTAATTTTGTCCCTCGTGTTTATGCTTTTGACATTGTTTCCTTGGATGATGAGAAATAAACTGGTGTTAGGTTCCTTCACGGTTGCAACCAGTGGCGGGATTAACCTGTATATCGGAAACAACTCCAATTCCAGCGGAAACTGGGTATGGCAGAAAGAAAATCCTTTCAAGGATCTTACCGCTCCTAATGAAGTAGAAAATGATAGATTGGGTTACAAATTAGCTACCAGATTCATACTGGATGATCCGGGGAGGTTTCTTGTCAGGGGAATAAAAAAAGAGATATACTTATTTATAACCGATTTTTCTGCCATAGCTAAGGAACTGGACTTGGCGGCACAATCTAATAGGATCGACAAATTTATCTTTTTCAACGTAATTGGACAGACATATTATCTTTTGGTTCTTGTCTTTTCAGTGGGAGGAGTATTCCTATTCCTGAGAGGTGACTGGGGAAAAAAGGCGGGATTTTATCTTTTAGGGGGAATTCTTCTTTATTGGGCGGGAATTCACTTCGTCTTCTTCGGCATGGACCGCTTCCATTTTCCATTGGTTCCCTTCCTTTCCATTTTCGCTTCTGGATTCATCGGATCTTACCTTATGCGTCTAAGTAAAAACAGAACACAAACCCACTTAAAGATAACCTGATTAAAATCTATTACGGAAAGGAAGACAAACATGCTATTAGCCATTGACATTGGAAACACCCATACGGTTCTGGGAATATATCACCACAATAAACTTAAAGGATATTTCCGGGTGGCATCCACTCATACCTTGACCGTGGATGAAAGCGTTATCCTGGTGAAACAGCTTTTCCCGGAACATCGAAGGATAAAGAGTGTGATCATCTGTTCCGTGGTCCCTCCGCTTACCCCGGTTTTTCAGGAGATGAGCAGAAAATTTCTGAAGTTGGAACCGGTATTAGTGAGCTTCAAGCTCCCTTTGGGGATCAAAATCCTATATAAGGATCCGTCTCAAGTGGGAGCGGACCGGATTGCCAATGCGGTAGCAGGATATCAGATTTACGGGGGACCTCTGATTATAGTGGATCTGGGAACCGCCACCACCTTCGACGTGATCTCGGAAAAAGGGGAATATCTGGGTGGAGCCATCGCTCCGGGGATAGAGACCTCCTCGTGGAATCTCTTCCGGCGGGCAGCCCAGCTGTTTAAAATCAGTTTGGAGAAACCCCAGGCATCCATCGGGAAAAACACCGAAGAGAGTTTAAGATCCGGTATAATATATGGCAGCGTGGGTCAGATAGACGGAATAGTCAATCGAATCAAACGGGAATTGAAGCAAGCATATAAAATTAAGAAAGCACCAAAAGTAATCGCCACCGGTGGATTAGCGGAGATCATCACAAAAGAATCGGCTACCATACAGAAGGTTGATCCCACCCTCACCCTGGAGGGATTGAAAAGAATATTTCTGCAGCTCAAAATTTCTCCAAAAAAGTAGTTGACAGGAAGAAGTTTATTTTATATAATTTCATACGGCATATTAAGCAGAAATAACCGTTGACCGGGGAACAGAACAGGTTAACTTTTTTTTGCAAACTCTTTAGCACTCTCCATCGTAGAGTGCTAACAAGGTATGGGAAGCAAACCGTAAATCAAATTAACTCTTAGAAGGAGGTGTTATTATGCAGGTTAAGCCATTGGCTGACAGAGTATTGATAAAGCCGTTGGAGACAGAGGAAATGAAAAAGGGAGGTATCATCATCCCGGATACCGCCAAGGAAAAACCCCAGCAGGGTGAGGTAATGGAAGTCGGTCCGGGACGGGTGGGTGAAGAGGGAGACAAAATCCCGATGGAGGTGAAGAAGGGAGATAAGGTGCTCTACGGAAAATATTCCGGAACCGAGGTGACCATCGGCGACGTGGAGTATCTGATAATGCGGGAAAGTG
>JBDROD010000352.1:0-2444 GCA_043810415.1 Candidatus Zixiibacteriota bacterium
TCAATTTTCTTTTCATTATTATTGCTTTTGCTTTGGTAAGTTGTTTTCAGCTAACAAGCCATTATAGATATCACCCATTGATTCTTGAGGAAAATCATTTAAAATGTTAAGATTTAAGGAGTTGCTGATTTCCTGTAGTACCAAAGATGAATTGTCTGGATTAAGAATTTGGGCTAGTCTTGTATATACGGTTCCACCCAAGCGAACCCCGACAAACAACCCTATTACTATAACCACGGTAGCGCTGGCCGGGATAAGGGTTCGGTTCACCCACTCAAAAATCGTATCAAGAGCATTCCTATTGGCCTCTGCCTGGATAATCCTTTGTTCCAATGTATTCCAAAAATAGGGAGCTGCCTTTACGCTCTCCCTCTCTTCCCTCAACAAAGCTGAAAGTAAAGATAAAGCTTCTGCTTCTTCTCTACAGAATTGACAGGTTTTTAGGTGGCAAGAAATTACTTCACTGACTTTTTCACCTGCTTGGTGATCCAAAATTCCTGGTAACTTTTTTCTAACTTTTTGGCATTTCATCTGATTGCTCTCCTCAATCATATAATATAAACACTGATCCCTGCTAAAACTTGCGGTCAAATTTCATCTTTTTTTATATAGGGTGTTAATATTTTTCTCAGATTCTCTTTAGCCCTGAATAACCTGGACTCAACTGCAGAGATTGAACAGTCTAACATCTGTGCCATTTCATGATATGAAAACTCTCCGTATTGGTTAAGCAGAATCGCCGCTCTCTGCTGTTCCGGTAAAGAGTCCATAGCCTCTCTTACCGATTTATTTAGATTCTCTTGCTCCAAAAGTCTATCCGGTTGGGATTCTACCGGAGCCGGCAAGTCCTCATCCAGTTGAGAGGAAGGAAGTTTCCTTTTTTCTCTGAGTTTATTTATACAATAGTTCACCGCTATTCTAAATAACCATGTCGAGAATTTGGTTTTGTGCTGGTAGGAATTAGTCGACAGATAGACTTTCAGGAAAACCTCCTGAGCTGCCTCCTCTGCTTCCTCCTTATTACGTAGAAACCGATAGCCTATATTTAGGACCTGATCCTGATATTTCTCCACCAATTGCTTAAAAGCAGATCGGTCCCCCTGTATATATCGATGAATCAATTCGCTCTCATCCATATTTTTATCTCAATCCTAAACAAATCGACCACAACTTATATATAAACACAGATTAACCCAAAAACTTTTGCAGAAATCTTCTAATCCCTTAAAGTTTGTTTAAATCGATTATAGATTGTGTGCTTGGGATTACTAGTACGAGTGAAGTATACGCTATCCGTCAGGTTTCAAAATGCATGTCGGCTGATCGAGAAAGCAGATGTATTGATACCCCTAAATCCGTTCAATCCGTTGACAATCTTGATTTAAAATATGGATGATACCGAAGCTTGAGCCCAGTTAAGCAGGCTCTGGGGGAATATGCCCATTTGAAGAACAAACCAGGTGGAGATCAATAGAACCAGACCGGCACCAAAAGCTAAGTTTATTTTTTCAGTCTCAGCCTGTGGTGGATGCATGAACATGAGCACCACTATTCTTAGATAGTAGTAGACGGAGACCAAACTGTTCAACACTCCGATTATGACCAGACCAACAAAACCGGTCTTCACCGCGGAACTGAAAACGTAAAATTTCGCCATAAATCCGGCAGTAGGGGGAAATCCGGCTAAAGACAGCAGGAATATGGTCATCAATATGGCTAAGACGGGGGATCTGCTGCCCAAACCCTTGTAGTCTTCCAAATTGGTATTCTCCTGACCTTTTCTACCCAGAGCGATCACCACGGTGAAGGCCCCGATGTTCATAAAGGTGTAAGCCAAAAGATAAAAGAGCGCGCTGGAGATGCCGACAGCTCCACCCCCCACCAGCGCCACCAATAAGTATCCGGCATGGGCAATGGAAGAATACGCCAGCATTCTTTTGATGTCGGACTGGGCAATGGCGATGATATTGCCCAGGCTCATGGTCAATGCCGCCATGATCCAGACAATCATGGTCCAATCCAGCTTGATGGTGGGGAAGGAAAAGAGGAATACTCTCAATAAAGCTGCGAATCCGGCAGCTTTGGGACCAGCGGAGATGAATGCGGTTATGGGGGTAGGAGCTCCCTGATACACGTCCGGAACCCACATATGAAAAGGCACCGCAGCTATCTTGAATCCGAATCCGACCAAAAGCAGACCCGCCCCTGCCCAGATCAAAAGATCGGGGACGGTCTGGCCTCCGGCAATGCTACTTATTATCTGATCTAAATTGGTGCTGCCCACGCTTCCATAGATCATCACGATCCCATATAACAGAAAACCGGTGGCGAAAGCCCCCATCAGGAAATATTTCAAAGAAGCCTCGTTGGAACCCAGCTCGTTTCTTTTGAACCCGGCCAGGACATAAAGTGAGACCGACATTATCTCCAAACCCAGGAATATG
>JBDROD010000353.1:0-2054 GCA_043810415.1 Candidatus Zixiibacteriota bacterium
CTCGTACATGGAGTTCGGAATGTTATCCATAATAAAACCCTTATAGTAAAACTTACACCCAATGTTACTGACATAGCATTGCCTGCCCAAGCTGCAATTGATGGTGGTGCCGATGCAATTTCCTTGATTAATACGCTTCGCGCTATGGCTATTGATTTGACCACCTGGCAGCCTAAACTGGGAAACCAAGTTGGTGGTCTTTCTGGTCAAGCTATACACCCTGTAGCTGTCTATATGGTACATCGTTGCTATACTTCGTGTTGTCGAAAACATGGTATTCCTATAATTGGCATGGGTGGTGTATCGCATGGAGAGGATGCCTTGGAACTCATCCTCGCGGGTGCAACCTGTGTCGGGATCGGTACGGCCATGTTTCGCGAAGAGTCCATTTTTTCGGACATCAATAAGTATCTGAGTAATTACTTACATGAAAATAATATTAATAACATAGCGAACTTAGTAGGAAAAGCAGCAGGCAAAAGGAGGCAGATATGAAAATCCATGATATAGCAATATATTTAAATGTCCCCGAAACAGTAGTGGAGTCACTGATAGAACACAGTATACTTCCGGGTCACCCCTCTGCTGATGGTTGGGAGACAACTCTTCTAGAAATTGAACTTTGGTATGCGAAACTCAATGGAAAGGAATGGGCTGACCTTGTTGCTGCAGGCCAAATTAACCCTCTTGAGGTTGAACTGCTCTTAAAGAGTCCAATCACACCTGAAGATCTGCTAGATATTATAGAATCCTTGGAACAAGATCGGAAAGTGAAGATTCTTTCTCATAGACTTCAACCGGAAGATAAGCCTGTGATAATCTTCCTATTATCCCAAGCTGCTGATAATGTGACCAAGTGGACAGGTTCAGTTGACTCACTTCAACTCACACATATATCTGCTTCGGTAGGGTCCCACCTACAATTAGCTTTTAAGTGTGAAAGAGCTCTAGGAACATATCCTGTGACTGCTACCCTATTAAACCAAAAAACACTAAAGCTATCAATTGAAGATGACACCTCCATGCTTCCGCAGCGTGAGAGAGAAATTATACAATTCTACCTCGCGCAATATGCAATTCGTCTTTTTGCCGATTTCCTTGCTTGATAATAAACAAGGTTCTATGATATTTTCGCGAGAAGATGACTACTCCATACTTTCATAAAGAGATCGTTATTGGAAAAAGAAAACAAAATCTCACCCTCGTCTGAGATTCAGATTGAAAGTGTCTACACCCTTGAGTCTATTGCAGATTGGGACTTTAGTCGGGATTTAGGTACTCCCGGGTCGTATCCTTTCACCCGTGGCATATATAAAAACATGTACCGCGGTCGCCTGTGGACCATGCGGCAGTATGCCGGCTTTGGCACAGCGGAGGAGACCAATAAAAGATACCGGTATCTGTTGGAGCAGGGGCAAACCGGTCTTTCCGTGGCTTTCGATCTTCCCACCCAAATAGGTTACGATTCCGATCATCCTTTAGCCAAAGGAGAGGTAGGCAAAACCGGCGTGGCTATCGATACCCTGGAGGATATGGAGATTCTGTTCAAGAAAATCCCGCTGGACAAAGTCTCCGTCTCCATGACCATCAACTCCACCGCCGCGGTGCTTTTAGCCATGTATGTGGTTTTAGCCCAGAAGAACAAAATCCCCTTGAATTGCCTTTCCGGAACCATTCAAAACGACATCTTGAAAGAATACATCGCCCGGGGAACGTACATCTTCCCCCCCCAACCCTCCATGCGCTTAATTACCGATACCTTCAAATATTGCAAGGAGAATCTTCCCAAGTGGAATCCGATCAGCATAAGCGGTTATCATATCCGGGAAGCCGGTTCAACCGCCGTACAGGAGATCGCCTTCACCCTCTCCAACGGAATCGCTTACGTGAAAGCCGCGTTGAAAGCTGGTCTGGATATCGACGAATTCGGAGGTCGACTCTCCTTCTTCTTAAATTCCCATAATCATTTCTTCGAAGAGATCGCCAAGTTCCGGGCAGCACGGAGATTGTGGGCAAAAATAATCAAGGAGAAATTTGGCGCCAAGAATCCGGAA
>JBDROD010000354.1:0-5676 GCA_043810415.1 Candidatus Zixiibacteriota bacterium
TATTATCAACCAGCACCCCCCGGGACCAGCTTTGTCACCGTGGTTGAATATGCGGTGATGATCTGCTCGCGGCAGGAGCACTGGTGGTGGGAAGCCTCCTACCCGGATTATGCCCCCAGCGGGATGCCGGATTTCGATCAAAAGCAGGACCATTGGACCAACCCCATGACTTCCCAGATGTCTTTTTCCGCTCCGGCTACGGTAGCCAACTCTTTCTGGTGGCTGGATTCGAAGCTTAACGTTCCCCCCGGAAACATGGGGGATGGGATGGACCAGTGTCCTTTGGTGAGGGATTATTTAGACGATTTGCCCCCGTATCTTAATTGGGACGATCACGATCTGGCCAATGTGGATCAGTCTGCCACCTCATGGAACGGCACAGGTCCGCCTCCGGTTACTCCCCAACCTTTCATTCCGGGACCGCAAGCTCCCGGAGGGACGGGCAGCTGGGGGGAATTGGTGGAAAGACTGGCCTGGTACTTAGATACCGACGGTCAACGCTGGGGAGATCCACACGTCGGTACCAACGTGCAGGGGATGGCCGATGCGGTCGGGGAATGGTTTTCCAGCGAGACTTTTGACAACGGGAGCAGTCTGAGCGACAGCTTATGTGTGATGCTGTGGGATAAACCGACCTTCGCTTTTGTGGAGTCACTGGTGGAACAGCATGATAACGTGATTTTGCTTTTGGGCTTTTGGTATCAGGAAAACTCCGATTGGCGGCGGGTGGGGGGTCACTTTGTCACCGTAGCCGGGGTGAATTCGGTTCAGCTGATGATCGCCTTTTCCGATCCGTTTTTCGATAATGCGGAAACCGGTGCTCCGGGTGAGGTGCTATCCGGGTTATTTTTCCCTCATACCCCTATACCCCACAGCGATTCCACCCTGCATAATGACCCGGGCAACGTTTCGCATGACATCTACAATGCGAGCTTGAACTATTCCAATCCGGCAGGAAGGTGGTGGGTTTCCGATTACCCGGTCAACCTCAATCCCGATTCCTTATCTTATATTTTTTACCAGCAAAACGTCCCGGATGAGTTCGTCTCATCCACTCAGCCATATATATCCGGATACCCCCTCTGCACGGTGGCGGAGTACGCCCTGTTGATAGATATCATGGAATACCGGGGGGATGTCAACGGAAGCGGCGTGGTAGACATAGGGGATATAGTACTCTTGATCAATTACCTGTTTAAGGGTCAGTCCGCGCCCAATCCACTTTCCATGGGGGACGTTACCTGTGATAGAGTGGTAAACGTGGCGGACATAGTTTTCATCATGAACTTTCTTTTCCGGCATGGACCCACTTCACGCTGTTGCGGACCTTAGGAAGGGATACGAACAGGGAATTCATAAGCTAAAAACAGGAATCAGGATAACAACAGAAGAATAGATCAATTAAATCAAGACACCCTGGACAGATCTTTGTCCCGGGGTGTTTTTTATCTCCGGATTAATTTGGAATAACCGGTTAGATGTTGAACAGCAAAAAAGCGTATGGTTTGTGAATGGTATCTTTTTCAACAAATCCCGTTGACTTTTTTGTTTTTTTACGTAAATTATAAAGTTTGACGCGAGGTGATATCGATATGTTGAGATTATTGCGAAGGATTTTGTTGAGAATGTATATGAAGGGGCAGACCTAATTTCATCTATTTCCCGCATTTTGAATTTCAATCTTTGAAACATATAGTTTAAAGTGTCCGGGTGAGGAACTGGACAGATCGGCAGAATCATTTAAGGATATTTAGATTCAATCGGATTTCCTCATTCCCCTAATCCGGACAACTGTGAGATATAATAAATATTTATCAGGTTCCAACTTTGAAGGAGAGAAAATGAAATTGAGCAGATGTCCCAAAATAAAGACTACCCTGCCGGGTCCGAAAAGCAAAAAACTTATCGCCAGAGATGAAAGATATGTCTCCCACTCGTACACCCGGGTATATCCGGTGGTAATCGAAAAAGCAAACGGTGCATACCTGTGGGACGTGGACGGAAACTGCTTCATCGATTTTCACAGCGGCATCGGGGTTTGCTCCACGGGGAACTGTCATCCCCAGGTGGTGGAGGCGATTAAAAAACAAGCGGAGAAATCGGTGCACATCGCTTCGGCGGATTTCTATCACCAGCCGGTAGGGAAACTAGCGGAAAAACTGACTTCCATAGCCCCGGGGAAATATCCCAAGCGGGTATTCTTCGCCAACTCCGGGACGGAGGCGGTGGAAGCAGCATTCAAATTAGCCCGTTATAACAAAAGGAGGTCCCGCAACATCGCCTTTATCGGAGCGTTTCACGGAAGAACCATGGGAGCTTTATCCTTAACCTGCAGCAAGATGAACCAGAGGAGATATTTTGCTCCGCTGGTGCCGGAAGTGACTCACGTGCCCTATGCCTACTGCTATCGATGCCCCTTTAATCTCTCCTATCCCAAATGTGACATCGCCTGTGTCAACTTCATCGAGGAGGAGATCTTACACAAGGTGGCACCCGCCGACGAGGTGGCAGCGATATTCGTGGAGGCGATTCAAGGAGAGGGCGGATACATTGTTCCCCCTCCGGAATTTCTCCCCCGGTTAAAAGCTTTGGCGCACAAATATGGCATTCTGCTGGTAGCGGATGAGGTGCAGAGCGGGATGGGAAAGACCGGAAAGATGTTCGCCGTGGAGCACTGGAACGTTATACCGGACATAATCACCGTCGCCAAAGCTTTGGCATCGGGCTTACCTTTGGGGGCATGCATAGCTTCCCGGGAGCTGATGTCATGGGAGCCGGGCTCCCATTCCACCACCTTTGGCGGCAATCCCATTGCCTGCGCTTCTGCTCTGGTGACCATCGAGCTTTTGGAGAACGGACTTTTGAAGAATGCGACCAGAATGGGTGATTACATCATGAAGCACTTAAAACGAATGATGAATGATTATGAGATAATCGGGGACATCAGAGGAAAGGGATTGATGATCGGCATAGAGTTTGTCAAGGACAGGCACACCAAGGAGCGGGCAGCAGAAGAATCCAATGAAATCGCCAATGAGTGTTTCCGGAATGGCCTGATGCTTTTGACCTGCGGAAAGAATTCCGTCCGGTTCATACCTCCCCTGATCATAAGTCAGGATACCGTCGATCAAGCATTAGAGATATTCGAAAAATCTGTGGCTAAGGTTCAAGCACATAAGGTGGGCAGAATAGTCAAGAGTATGAGCAAAAAAGTGCCTTCTGACGGTCAAACCTGGATTTGAAAGACTTCGCATCAGCCGGCATGCATCGTACTTTGCATGGTAACGAGTTATGGACCAGAGAATCAAGTGAAGGAGTGACCCTTGAGACTTTACGAATTCGAAGCGAAGAAGCTCTTCTCTCAATATAAAATCCCGGTAACCATGGGAGAAGTGGTGGAGACTAAAGAGCAGGCCAAAGCTTATGCCGAAAAGGTGAAGGGACCGCTGGTTCTGAAAGCCCAGATTCTTTCCGGCGGAAGAGGCAAAGCCGGAGGGGTGAAATTTGCCGATTCACCCCCGGAGGCGGAGAAAAAAGCAGAAGAGCTTTTAACCACGATCATAAAAGGTTTTCCGGTCGAAAAGATCCTGATGTACAAGAAATTGGAAATCGAAAAAGAATTCTACCTGGGGATTACCTTAGATCGGGTGAACTACAAAATCGTGGTATTGGCTTGTCCCGAAGGGGGAGTGGAGATAGAGGAGATCGCCCGAAAGAATCCAGAGAAGATCAAAAGGATCAGCTTGGACGTAGATCAGAAATTCCATCCTTTCCGGGGAATGACATTGGCCCGCTGGCTGGGAGCCGAGGGTGAAAGTGTGAAGATCGTGGGCAATATCGCCGTCTCGTTGTTCAACCTGTTCAAGCAATACGATGCCAAGCTGGTGGAGATCAATCCGCTGTTTCTGACCAAAGAGGGGAAATACGTAGCCGGGGATGCGCGGATGAGCCTGGACGACGATGCTTTGTTCCGTCATCCGGAGTTAGCCCAGATGGGGATCGAAAAGAGGCACGAGGAAGGGGAGATGACCGAGAGGGAAAAGCTGGCGCGGGAATGGGAGATACCCTATCTGGATTTAGACGGGAATATCGGGATGTTTCCCGGGGGCGCGGGATTCGGCATCATGGGGAACGATTTCATCCACTATTTCGGCGGAAAGCCCGCCAACTTCATGGATTCGGGGGGTGGTCCCACTCCGGAGAGATTAGCTCGGATGCTCATTCTTCTGGACGAGAATCCAGAAGTGAAAGCCATCTTCGGGGCGAGATTCGGGGGGATCTCCCGCTGCGACGATTTCGCCAGAGGGGTGGTAATGTTTTTAAAGGAGCACGGACTTTCCAAGCCCATGGTCCTGCGGATGACCGGCAACATGTGGCAGGAGGGGGTGCGGATTTTCCAGGAGTCGAAAAAAGAGCATCCGGAGATATTCAAGAATATCGAGATTCACGGCATCGAAACCCCCATAGAAGAAATCGCCAAAAGAGCGGTAGAGTTAGCAGGAAAAGCTAAAAGCTAAAAGCATAAACTGGAGTACAAAGATCTATTTTTGCAATTTTAAAGTCTGTCATTGTAGTTGCCTGATTCATCAGGCGTAAAAATAGGTTTGATAAATTAAGCCTCAACGAAGGAGAGGTCAGATTCATCCGACCCGCTTGAATTATTATTGATTCAATTTCAGAGCCATAAAGGCTCTGCTACGCGACTACAGAAGATGAATTGAATCGAGCAACTATAGAAAATGAATTAGGAGAGTTTCATGGCGATTTTGGTGGACAAAAATAGCAAGGTGATTGTACAGGGCATTACCGGTAGTGCAGGCAAATTCCACACAGAAAGAATGCTAGCATATGGCACTGATATTGTAGCGGGGACTTCTCCGGGAAAAGGTGGAGAGAAAGTGTCGGGTTTGCCAGTGTATGATACAGTTGAAGAGTGCGTGAAGAATCACGGGGCGGATACCTCCGTCGTTTTCCTCCCGGCTCGATTCGTCATGGAGGCGGTGATCGAGGCAATCTGTGCGGGAATAAAGTTCGTGGTGGTCATACCGGAGCACATCCCTATCATGGACATGATGACCGTGCGAAAGGAGGCTCGGAAATTCGGAACGATCGTGCTGGGCGGAAATACAGCCGGCATCATCACACCGGGAGAAGCAAATCTGGGGATAATGCCGGATATAGCCTTCAAGCCCGGACGGGTGGGAACTGTTTCCCGCTCCGGCTCTTTGACCTATTACGTTGCTGACACCCTTTCGCGAACCGGTTACGGGGAGACCACCTGTGTCGGTCTGGGAGGCGATCCGGTTTTGGGCTCCACTTTTAATGACATACTGGAGCTTTTCGAAAAGGATGAGAAGACCAAAGCAGTGGTTATGGTGGGAGAGATCGGGGGGGTGTATGAGGAGATGGCAAAACCAGCCATCGAGAAGATGAAAAAACCGGTAATAAGCATGATAGGCGGTATTTTTGCCCCTCCCGGAAAAAGAATGGGACACGCCGGCGCCATCGTGGAGGGGGAGATGGGAACGGCTCAAAGCAAGCTAAAAGCGCTGGAAGAGGCAGGTGCACATATCGCCAGGACTTTTCTGGATATCCCGAAGATATTGGAAAAATTTAAAATATAATACCTCTCGATGGGATACCTTTGTTGTTTTGATTCCCCTCACCCTAGCCCTC
>JBDROD010000355.1:0-2002 GCA_043810415.1 Candidatus Zixiibacteriota bacterium
CTTGATAGCCAGCCCCGCATCTCCCAGCCTTCCCACGGCATTTATCCGGGGAGCCAGGATGAAGATCACCTGTCCGGTTCCGATCTTCTGCCCCAAGATCCCAGAGACGAATATCAACGACTTAAGCCCGGGCTTGGTGGTTCGGGAGATCTGGTCCATCCCCAATTTGGTTAAGATTCGGTTCTCCCCCACCAGGGGGACGATATCCGCTGCGGTTCCCAGAGCTACCAAATCCAGGTGATCCTCCAGCTCGCTTTCATCCTGCCCCAGTTTTCTTAGGATGGCCTGGGCAAATTTGAAAGCTACCCCCACCCCGGAAAGCTCGCCTCCCGGATACTCATAGCCCGGAGCTTTGGGGTTGATGACGGCGGAGGCTTTAGGAAGAACCTGTTGCGGTTCGTGATGATCGGTGATGATGGTGTCTATACCTTTGGCTTTGGCGTAAGCCACCTCCTCGATGGCGGTGATCCCGCAGTCCACCGAAACGATCAGCTTCACCCCGCGCTTTTCCGCCTCGGAGATCCCCTCCTCCGAGAGACCATACCCCTCGATCAACCGGTTGGGCAGATAATAGGTCACCTCGGCCCCCAGCTTGTTCAATATCAGAAACAAAAGGGAGGTGGCGGTTATCCCGTCCACGTCGTAGTCGCCAAAGATCATGATCTTTTCTTTTTCCCGCAAAGCCTGAATGATCCGCTCCACCCCTTTATCCATGCCGGTCAGGATGAAGGGGTCCAATAAATTTTCCATCAAAGGGGATAAGAACCGTTCTGCTTTGGTTTTGGTATCATGCCCGCGGGAAGCCAGAATCCTCGCCACCACCAAAGGCAGTTTAAGCTCGACAGCCAGCTGATTGACCACCTGCGGGTCCGGCTCTGGCAGAAGTTCCCACTTCAGTTTCATTCCGCTATTCCACATAGTTTTTTTCATTTACCTTCCATCCGCTTTCCCCGTGCTCCACGATATGGAGAGACCCAAATCGAGAGGGGGATGATGGGAGGAGAGGATATCTTATTCATATGCTTCGCAGTTCGTGTATGGTTGACCGTTGTCGATACTCGTATCGAAAGGCGTTCGTCGTTATCGATGGTCGAAATTATTTATTCTCGGTATCTTGTCGGAACCCGATTTTTCGACCCTCAAAACCGATGCGAGCTTCGACAAACATTCTTTATTACTTCTCAGCCTTCAATTTCCCATCTCATTATCCAGGAGATAGGCTTAACAGTTTCAGAGGTCAAAACTCAAACTTGTACACCACCGCACCCAAACCGGAGGGGGCCTGGTAGATATCCACCAGTCTCAACCTTGAGTCCTCCGGTGCCTGGGAACGATCCACCAGCGGCTTCAAAAGAAAAATCAAATCGTCCCGCCAGTAAGCTTCCTTTCCCAAGCTCACCACAAGATAATCAATTTTGTTCTTTTTGGCAAATTCAACTATTTTTTCATAGGGTGCAAACGGGACGGAGAAAGTCACCCGATTGCAGTATAAAAAAAAGGTGTCACCGGAAAGGAACATCAACACTGCATCCCGGGGTAAGGTTGTATCCGCCCACAATCCCAGCTTTTTGAACTCCTCCGCCTCCAGCTTCGCCTCCTGCATGGTGTTTCCATAGTCTTCCGCCATCCGGTTTGCCTTTGCCCAGGAGAAAACCGATAAGAGAGAAACCACCATAAGGACAACAAATCCACTGAGCTTAAGATTCTGGAGTAAGCTGATGGATTTTATTGACTTAACCAGTATATTTCTCAGATTCAAAATCCCCGCCATCGACAATAAAATCAAAAGGGGAGAATAGGGTTCCACCAGTCGTCCTGTCGGGACGAAGAAGACCGGCATGGTCAGAATAGGAGTAAAAGCACACAAAAGGAAGACTCTTTTTCCCCATCCTTCTTTATCCGCCTTCCAGGAGAATATATAAAAAAGAGCCAACAGAAAGAAAATCAAAAAGAAGAGGCTGGCGCTTTTTATCCCGGCGAGGGCACTTCGGAAATAATCGCC
>JBDROD010000356.1:0-14079 GCA_043810415.1 Candidatus Zixiibacteriota bacterium
TTGATCGAAATCCGGCATCCCGCTGGGGGCATAATCCGGGTAGGAGGCTTCCCACCACCAGTGCTCCTGCCGCGAGCAGATCATCACCGCATATTCAACCACGGTGACAAAGCTGGTCCCGGGGGGTGCTGGTTGATAATATGAAAGAAATTCAGTGGGGGCATTCCTTCCGGTAAATTGCCGGGGAAATTCGGGATCGAGCTCCAGATAGTCGTTCATCTGCCAGTGCGGATTCCCCGGCGGAGAAGATAAAAGCTGCGATTGATAGATATCATGAGAAACATACTGGAAGTCGTTGTGCAGGGTGTCCGCATGAGGAGCAGGCGGATGATCCGGAGTTCTCACCCTTCCCGGCCAACCGTATTCCGCTGCATCCTTAGACGGATCGCTTATAGCTATTCTAAGTGACTGAGATTTCATACCGGAGAGGGTCACGAATTGACCTCCCTCTCTCCACCAGTTGGTGCCGTCCCACCACCAAAATCCCAAAAGCAAAGCAATGGTCTGGCTGACCCGGAGCGAATCCCGCATCTCATAGAAATCCGGTGCCGACCATATCCCCGAGTAAAGGCTGGATATACCGAAGTCGTTTAGGAGATTATCTATCCCGGCTTTCATCTGGTGCACCTCCGTGCCGGCAGAGTCGGTTTGAAAATAACTGGTCAGGGTATCCGCAAAATCGGGTATGTTCCAGCCCCAAGAGGAATTCAAACCGAACCACCCCAGACAATTTACCATCGCTGCCGGACCGGATCGTCCAACCCAGCCACCCTGATCCGCGGAGACGTCCGGTGCCCCGCTGGGTGCGTATCCGTTATCCCCCAGCCATAACCAGCCCGTATCGCAGACTAAGGAATAGGTCTCCCCCCCAAGACGCAAAATCAGCCATCCCGGATCGGGATCATTCCAGTAATTGTTCCACTCTCTCCAGGGAGGGGAATAGGGATTGTGCCACAGCCACTGATAACAGCTGTCCACCATCTCCTGCTGCGTATCCGAAACCAAACTGGGAATGCTCCCGTATTCACCGCTGGCATATTCCAAGACGAAATAAAATCGTTCGTTTAGACAAATGTTGTCGAAGAACTCAATCGTGGTCCAGTTGGGGTAAAAGTCGGTGACGGTGTAAAGGGGTGATGAGTAGATCTGGGTCTGCGGACCGCTGCAGAGATTAGCTCCGACCGTCCATAGGCTGAACCTCACCCGGGTGGAATCCAGCCCGGCATGATTGTACAAAAGAAACTCCACCTCTTCGATCTGAAACGGAAAGGGGTAGGGAACACCGCAATTCTGCGGATCAAAATATATGGCGACCTTGTCCCCCACCCTCCAGTTGGGGAAAAAGCTGAGCGCCGTCCCGTTATCGTGTTGGAGAAGGCAAGATAACTTGAGATCAGCCTTAAGAGATGATGGTGATGGGATTTGTGCCGACTCTGCAATTCGTTTCATCCCGAAATTTGCAGAGAAACCTTCCATACTTGAATCTGCTTTTTCGTTCGGCAAGGCAGAGGGAATATCGCTGACCAGCAGAGATAACAGAATGGATACAAAAAATATCTTCAGAAGTAAAAACATCCTGTCCATTTTAATAATCCTTTTGTTTTACCATGTCGATAATAAAACATAACTTTCGATCTGTTGCTTATTGCGAGTAGACGAAATAGGAACAAGTCATAGCATCACCAGATTCAAAAAGAAGGATTTCAAATAAGCTATCCCTTTGATAATAAACAGATTAAAACGTATCACTTCAAGCATCCCAAGAAGGGTTGACTCTGGTTAAATATCAATGTTCGATTCCTTTACGGGCAATTAGATGTAAAACAGCCTATCTTCTTATATAACATAACAAAAAATGTAGTTTTGTCAAGAAATGTATTGAAGAAAACGCTTAAAATGATATTCAAAGCTCTTCTTGCATCAATGAATATGAGTTCCGATTCTATCCCACCGAACCCGCCAGGGAAAATGAACAAGATTATAGAAGAATATTTTAAAGAGAGAAGTGATATAGGGGCTAGACCATTTGGGGGCAAAGGGATCTGGAGCCCAGGAAAAGTATAATAAAATCGGCTTACCCTTTATGCATTTCCTCTCCAAAAAACCCCATACTCTCGAATCCAAGCTATTGTCCCGATTGTCCCCCATAACGAAGTACTGACCTTTGGGGACTTCGAACGGCCCAAAGTTATCCCGATTTGAATATTCAGCCGGGAAGACCTGATAATCGATATGCTTGGCGGGAAACTTACCCTCGGCGATATCCCCGTCTACATATAACCTCTTATTGATTATCTCCACCACCTGACCTTCACCCGCGATGATCCTCTTGATCATATTCTTACTGGGATTGAAGGGGTACTCGAACACGATCACATCCCCTACCTTGGGTTCGTGAAAGCGATAGGCCAGCTTGTTTACTAAAAGAAAATCCCCATCTTCCAGCGTATCCTCCATGGAGCGTGAGGGGATCCGGTAACCCTGGATCACATAAGTTCGTAAGAACAGGCTCACAAACAGGGCGATACCCACGGTAATAGCATATGATTTGAGTTTGGACTTTCCTCTTCTTCTCATAAATTTAGAATTAGTCGACCTTCCCTTTTTAAGTCCTCTGGCATCTCAGAAAGGAAACGTAGCATCCCTCCGATGAAAATCTGCCCTTGCATATATCCTTGGCAAACCTATTTTACTCTACTCCCTTTTGTTGAAACTCAGCTTATCGGAATAGGGTGTCGGGAACATTATGAAAGCAGATCTCAGCAATCATCAGCTTGGTTTCGTCATACCATCACACCTTATCTCTGTCTTAAGCTATTATTACATTTATCGGAAGTTTTCCGCCAAAATTTACGAAGGCTGATGGGTATCTTTGAATGCCGGGGTAAAACTAAGGAGATTTGGAATCACTTGACTCCCGGGTAAAATGTCTTTATTTTAAAACCGATTTAAACCATTTTAACACCAATGAAATAAGAGCGTTTTCGTCTAAATAGGTGAAACCAAAAAGCGGTGAGGGATCATGGATAAATTTGTGATAGAGGGTGGAAAAAAGCTTTCAGGAAGAGTAACCATTCAAACCTCGAAGAATGCCGTCCTCCCTATCTTGGCAGCATCTCTTTTGCCGGAAAAAGGGGAAACCATCATCCACCGACTGCCTTATCTGGCTGATGTGGATACCATCCTCAAGGTTTTGGAACGGTTGGGTGCCAAAGTCAAAATTTATTCTGACAGGTCTCACACCTTACCTTCCCAAAGGACCGTGGGGATCCGGGCGGAGCAGATGAAAAGCTACGAAGCCCCATACGATTTGGTCAGGAAGATGCGGGCCTCCTTTCTGGTGATGGGACCTCTTTTGGCTCGAACGGGGAAAGCCAAAGTCTCCCTGCCGGGTGGTTGCGTCCTCGGTCCCAGACCGGTTAATTTACATCTGTCCGGTTTCGCCAAGCTGGGGGTAAAGATTAAGGAGGAATATGGCTATGTGATCGCATCCACCGATCGGCTCACCGGAAATACGATCTTCTTCGACCGCCCCAGCCATACCGGCACGGAGAACATCCTGATGGCAGCTTGTCTGGCCAAGGGCAAAACCACCATCGTGAATGCTGCCTGTGATCCCGAGGTGGTCGATTTAGCCCGGTTCCTCAACCGGATGGGGGCAAAGATCAAGGGTGCGGGGAACACAATGATCCTGGTGGAGGGGGTGAAAAACCTCAAAGCGGTTGAATACACTCCCATCCCGGACCGTTTGGATACTGCTACCTTCATGCTGGCTACCGGAATCACCGGCGGAAACGTTGAGATAAAAAATGCTTTACCCGAACATCTGAACATGGTAAGCCTGAAATTGAGAGAGATGGGAGTAGAGGTGAAAGAGCAAAAAAGCAGCCTTAGGGTGAAAGGTCCAAAGAGGCTTGCACCGGTTTCGATAACCACCTATCCCCACCCCGGCTTCCCCACGGACGTGCAGGCCTCCATCATGGCGCTGGCTACCGTGGCGGAAGGGACCAGCCAGATCAGGGAAACAGTATTCGATGACCGTTTCACCCATGTGATGGAGCTCTGTCGGCTGGGGGCAGACGTCAAAGTCTCCGGGGATCGAGCCATGGTAAACGGAGTACCCCGGCTCAAAGGAGCATCGGTAATGGCATCGGATATCCGGGCAGGAGCAGGTCTGGTCATTGCCGGGCTCGCTGCCCAGGGAACCACCCAGGTGCTCCGGGTGTATCATATCGACCGGGGATACGATCAACTGGAAAAGAGACTGGCTCAATTGGGCGCGCAGATTAAAAGGATCCGGGACTAAAATAAGTTAGTGCATTCGATGGTTTATTTTAGTTCCAGAGCGGGTTAAATATGATTCTCTTAGAATTCAAATTGACCAGAGTTTATCAGATAGAAACTTATAGAAACGATACAGATCATTTTTAAATCAGCTATTTCATAAACGTTTATGTAAAAATTTTTTCGAAACTTCTCTTGTTTCGCTGGTGGAGATTCCGAAGGGAGATTACAAAAATGAGGAATTTTATCAAGCAGATTCTGATCTGCAGCCTGATCCTGGGCTTATTCAGCAGTCTCTCCATGGCCCAGGAACCTTATTTCGGCAAGAACAAGGTACAATATAAATCCTTCAAGTGGCGCTTCATCCAAACCAAAAATTTCGACATCTATTATTACCAGGATCAGTATCATCTAGCCAAGTACGCGGCCGATGTTCTGGAAGATGCTTACTTGAAGATAAAAGGGGAGTTGCACTACGATCTGACCAAGAGGATCCCGGTGATCGTTTACAACTCCCCCAATGATTTCCAGCAGACCAACGTGGTTTCTGATCTGATCGAGGAGAGCGTGGGGGGGTTCACCGAATCCTTGAAAACCAGAGTGGTGGTTCCTTTTACCGGTTCTTACGAGGATTTCCGCCATGTGCTTCACCACGAGCTGACCCATGCGGTGATCTACGATATGCTTTACGGAAACGTCATCGGGTCCATCTTCAGCCGTCAGTACCTGTTCCAGCTTCCCTTATGGTTTGCCGAAGGTTATGCCGAATACTCCTCCCGGGACGGTTGGGACATCCAGGCGGACATGGTGCTCAGGGATGCCACCATCAACGGCTATTTAACTCCACTGGAACAAGCCGGAGGTTTTTTGGTCTATAAGGAAGGCCAGTCCGCCATAGGTTATATCGTGGAGAAATACGGGGAGGAGAAGATCTCGGAGATATTGAACAAAGGTAAGGGGAATCTCTCCATGGACAAGGCGTTAAAGTCAGCCATTGGTCTGGACCAGACGGCTTTTTCCGAGGAATGGATGAAAGCTCAGCGGAAAAAATATTGGCCCGATATCGCCTTGAGAAAGGATCCCAAGGATTTTGCCAGAGAGCTGACCCATCATCCCAAGGACGGCTCTTACGTAAACGAAAGACCCGCCTTCTCTCCGGACGGCACCCGCCTGGCCATCTTCTCCGATCGAAGCGATTATACCGAGATTTATATAATCTCCAGCATTGATGGAAAGCTAATCAAAAGACTGGTGAAAGGGGAAAGATCGGGCGACTTGGAATCGCTCCATTCCTATGTCAGCGGTCTTTCCTGGTCCCCGGACGGCAAAAGCCTGGCTTTCATCTCCAAAAGCAAGGGCCGGGACGTTCTGTGTCTGGTGCAGGTGAAAAATGGAAAAATATACAAAAAGCTGAAGTTCGATCTGGACGCCATGCGTTCCCCCACCTGGTCGCCGGATGGTGCTAAGATAGTATTCGTGGGGATCAAGAATGGACAAACCGATATTTATTCTTGCGAGATAGCCAACCAGAAACTGGTGAAATTGATGGATGATTACTATGACGACGAGGATCCCAGTTTCTCCCCCGACGGTAAATTTATCACCTTCAGCTCGGATCGGCCCCAAAATCCAACTCCGGATACTAGCAATTACCGTTACGGACATTACGAGCTTTATCTTCTGGAGCTCGCCACCTGGAAAATCATCCCGGTTATCTCCGGCATGTCGCAGACGGTACCTTTCGCCGGGGAGTGGAACAATACCTCTCCCACCTGGTCACCCGACGGCAAAAAGATATGTTTTGTCTCGGATCGGAATGGAATCTATAATCTCTATGTGGCCGATTTGGAAAGTCTGACAGTTGTCCCCATAACCAACATTCTGGGTGGTTGCTTCTCCCCCACCTGGTCCAAAGACGGGGACAAGATCGCCTTCTCCGCCTTCCAGAAGGGAGGCTGGGATATATTCTTGATAAAGGAGATCAAACCGGCTGTAGCAGAAAAGGGAAGCTCATTGACCAAAACCCTGTATCTTTTGACTTTGGAAAAAGATACTCTCACCGCACAGGTCGAAACCACCTCGGAGGAACCTGCCCAAGAGAAACCCGATTTCAGCTCATATGTGTTCAAAGCAGGGAAAAATGAGCTGGACAGCTTGGCTGAGATGGTGGAGGGAAAGAAGACGGCACCGAAGGAAGACACCCTCCGTTATAAGCTTCCCAACGGGGAGTACCGGGAGCAAAAATATAAGCCTAAGTTCTCAGCGGATATAGTCTCCGGAGCACTAAGCTACGATACCTTTTTCGGTTTTGAGGGGCAAACGGTCGTAGTGGTCAGCGACATGATGGGGGACCACTCATTCCTTTTGGCCACGGATGTGGTCAATACCATAGACCAGAGTAATTTCGAGATACTTTATCTATACAACGCCCAGCGGCCCTATATCGGAGCCGGTATATTTCACACTAAATATTACTATGTCGATAATATCGACCGGCTCTTCTCCGACCGGGTATATGGCGCCCTGGCTTATATCTCCTACCCCTTCAGCAAATTCACCCGCCTGGAGCTTAATTTGAATCATATTTCCATAGACCGGAAATATTACGATTTAAATCCGGTGACCTTGGTCTATGACGATCACAGTGAGAAGGTCTTTTTGGCTTCGCTTTCCTGGATCCACGATACGATCCTCTGGGGGATCACCGGACCGATAAATGGAAGCCGCAGTCTCTTCTCCTATGAATATGCCCCCTACCTGACTCCGCGAAGCATCACCTACGGTGCAGCCAGTATGGACTATCGCAGGTATTTCCATTTTCTGAAAAGCTATGATTTCGTATTCAGATTGACCGGTGGATTCTCTCATGGTGAGAATAAGAAGGAATTCTTTTTAGGCGGGGTTTCCGACTGGATAGGCCCCAGCCTGGGACCGGGCAATATCTACGGGATAAACGATCTCTACTTTGGAAGCATAGTCACCCCGCTCCGGGGCTACCGGTACTTCGACGTGAACGGCACCAGGTATTTCCTGACCAATATCGAATTGCGTTATCCTTTTGTGGAAAATTTCGTCATGAAATTCCCCCTCCCCTTGACCCTCCGATACATCACCGGTGCCATGTTTTATGATATGGGTGCGGCATGGGATGAAAATAAACAGTTCAAGGGCGTGACTACCGCCGGGGGTACCAGGTTGAAAGACTTAAAAGCAGGTTTTGGCTTCGGAGCCAGAGTCAATCTGGGATTGTTCGTGCTGCGATGGGATGTGGCTTGGGCAACCGATCTCCATTGGGTAGCAGCCAAACCCCGGCAGTATGTATCCTTGGGGGCGGAGTTCTAACCTAACGCAAACTATTTTAGGTCGGTTGATATACTCTGCCGGAAAAAAACAAGAAATCTCCTACCCCCGACTTAAGTCTGGTGTTGTGGTTATATATTTATAACTTATAGTAAATCTCGAACATGAAAAAAGCCGCTCTCAATCCTTTTTTTAAAGGATTTAAAGCGGCTTTACCCCCCTTGGTTATACTACCTTCTAATGCCCCAATCGGGCATCCCCCTTTAAGATGTCGTGATTATAAACAAACTGATCCTCTCTTTTCACGCTTCATTCAAGATTGCTAAAAAACAGATTTGGTTTTGAACACTGTTGGTTTTCCATCACAATATTTATATCGGCAGCTCTGAAGATTTTTTTACAGAACAAACTTGAAATTATCATTTTTATAGTAAATGGACGGATAAAAAGATCCCTGAACATGTAAAAACCCAAGTTATTCGGCTATGCCTGGAATCATCCTACGAATTGGTGATATTGAATAAGAGAATAATGCAAGAGCTACTTCAAATCAGCGCGGAAAACTTGATTTGCTAACCAGAAGATAAGTCACGCCATACTTAAACTGTTAATAACAACTGAAACTACCGTGTAATAAAAAAAGCGGGAACTTTGTCCCGCTTTATTTATTTTGTTACCCGAGTGGATTTTAAGTTAAGCTTCAGGACCAGGCGCTTCCTCTTTTTTCTTTTCCTCGATCCGGGCAGATTTACCTCTCAGGCCTCTAAGGTAAAATAACTTGGCTCTTTTCACCTTTCCCTGCCTTAACAATTCTATCTTGGTGATGTTGGGTGAAAATAAGGGGAAAATTCGCTCAACTCCCACGCCGCTGGAAATCTTTCTCAAGGTAAAGGTTTCACCCGTCCCTTTGCCCCTTCTTTGAATCACCACCCCCTCGAATGCCTGAATCCTCTCCTTGTCACCTTCTCTTATTTTGGTCGAGACTTTGAGCGTATCCCCCGGTCTGAACTCAGGTATATTGTCCTTTATGTATTTTGCCTCTAAAGCCGAAATCAAATCCATTACTTCCTCCGTGCGAACTTAAACGTTGATCTTAAACGATATGTTGGCATCCATATGAAATTATGTTTTATCGTTCTTTGGACGATTCTTTTTTTCGATTTTCCTTATTGCTTTTTCCTTCTCTCCTCTTCCATCCATTTCTTTTCTTCGTCGGAAAGCTCTTCCCAATTTAATAGATCCGGTCTTCTTTGTAAAGTCCTTTTTAATGCTTCTTTCCTGCGCCATATTTTTATTTTCTCATGGTCACCCGAAAGAAGAATCTCCGGGACTTTCAACCCTTCAAACTCAGCCGGACGGGTGTATTGAGGAGGACCTAAAATCCCCTCGAAAAATGAATCGGTTTGGGCCGATTCAAAATCCCCCAAAACTCCGGGGATCAACCTGACCACCGCATCAATTATCACCAAAGCGGGGATCTCCCCTCCGGTCAGCACGTAATCCCCGATGGATATCTCTTCTAAAGGATGCAGCCATTTCAATCTTTCGTCCACCCCCTTGTAATGTCCGCAGATGACCATTAGGTGATCTTTTAGGGAAAGATCAAAAGCCAGCTTCTGGGAAAATCTATCCCCCTGGGGAGTGGTCAATATTATGCAGGAAGATGATTTGTCATCGTCCGGTTTGAACAATGACTCTATGGCTTGGTGTAACGGCTCCAGCCTCATCACCATCCCCCCCCCGCCGCCAAAAGGAGTATCATCCACGGTTTTATGTTTATCTTCGGTAAAATCCCTGATATTATGGATCCGGATCCGAACCAGATTTTTCTCCTTCGCCCTTTGCATCAGGCTTTCATCCAAAAATCCGGAAAACATCGAAGGGAAAATGGTTAAGATGTCTATCTGCATGGGTGGTTCAGAGCTCCATTAAGCCGGCTATCGGTTCTATGATCATGACCTTGTTTTTCAAATCGATCTTTTTGATAATCTCCCGGATAGCGGGTATATCGTAATCTCTTTTCTCCCCCTGCACTATGTAGACGTCGTTGGCTGGAAGCGAAATCACCTCTTTTATCTGCCCTATCTTCTCCCCTTTTGTGTTTCTGACCTCCAGTCCGACGATTTCAAATATGAAATAATTCCCTTCGGGAAGCTTGGTCAAATGCTCCGCTTCTATCTCTATGAATCCACCCACCAGATTCTTTGCTTCCTCCGGGGTTTGGATCTCTCTCAACTTAAGTAAAACATTTTTCGCGAGTTTTCTCACTCCTTCTATTTGAAACTGTTGGGTGCTTTCTCCCTTGGTAACGGTTATATTTTTAAGTTTGAGGAACCGGTCGGGGTCATCGGTCAAAGGGATGACCACCATCTCCCCTTTAACTCCCCTGACCCGGCAGATCTGCCCGATAGTTACCCGTTTTAATTCAGACATCTGTATTCGTCTGCAGAAAGAAGAATGGACACCCCCAGGACATTATCTATATCAAAGATAGTGCCACTTTAACAAAGCTAACATCCTTGGGTTATAGTTCCTGACCCAGAAGGAAACAATTGTGGAAAACCTATTAACCCACCCGGTGAATAGACCTGTGATCTTTAGTATATCCACCAACATGGAGAAATACCATCAAATCTGATCTCACCGGGCTTAGGTAATAAGAATATCACCAGCTTCTCTTTGCTCTTTCCTCTACACTCAATACTCAAAACTCAATACTCCAAACTCTATTCCTTCTTCTCTTTATCTTCCGGTGCAGGTGCTTCCGGTGCAGGTGCTTCCGGTGCAGGTGCTGCAGGTACCGGTGCTGCTGGTGCCGGTGCTGCTGGTGCCGGTGCTGCTGGTGCCGGTGCTGCTGGTGCGGCTGTTTCCTCTCCTTTCGCTTTCCTTTTCTTCTTTTTGGTTTTTTCCTTTATTTGACCGGCAAGAGTAATCTGTGAAACGTCCTCTCCCTTTTTCATCATCTCCCATTTTTTCCACAGCCCGATCTGCTTGAAAAGACCGTTTACCGTATCGCTGGTGGCAGCGCCCTGTTTCAACCAGTGATAGACCCTTTCCTCTTTGACCCCCAGGGTGGCGGGTTTTTCGATGGGATTATAGTGACCCAAAATCTCGATAAACCTGCCGTCTCTGGGCATGCGCGAATCCGTGGCGACAAAGCGGAAAGTCGGTCTTTTCTTTGCGCCGGTCCTTCTCAATCTGATTGTTACTGCCAAATTTACCTCCGTTTAATGTGGTTAGACTGGAGTGTAGAACCCCGCTTTTGGTGGTTCGACTTCGCTTACCACCCTGAGCTTGTTGAAGGGCGGGATCTTTGACTTCAGCTTTATCCTGTGTTTAACCAACGATAATAAAATCCAATCCTCTTCATCTAAAAGTGAACATTCCCATTTGTTTTTTCTTGCCCCTTGACCCTTGCCTCTTATACCTCCTATCTTCTTTTACCTTAAACCAAAGAATCCCTTTTCCAATTTTCGCAGATCCATTTTGGTGACGTTCTTTATCATCTTCTGCATCATGAAGAACTGTTTTAAGAGCTGATTGACGTCCTGCACCGACGTCCCGCTCCCCGCGGCGATTCTTCTTCTTCTCCCCCCATCGATGAGGTGCGGTTTATGCCTCTCCTCCTTGGTCATGGAGTTGATCATGGCTTCCACCCGGATCATGGCTTTATCGTCGATCTTGAGTCCTTTCAGGGATGCCCCGCCTAATCCGGGTATCATCTCCAGAATAGACTCCAAAGGACCCATCTTTTTCAATTGTTGAAGCTGGGAGAGAAAATCGTCGAAGGTAAACGCCTCCTTGCGCAGTTTTTTCTCCAGCTTTTGGGCTTCCTCTACGTCTATCGCCTCCTGGGCTTTCTCCACCAAAGAGACCACGTCTCCCATGCCCAGTATTCGGGAAGTGATCCGGTCGGGATAAAACGGTTCGAGCGCATCCAGCTTCTCCCCTACTCCTACGAACTTGATCGGTTTGCCGGTGACCGCGCGGATGGAAAGTGCTGCTCCCCCCCGGGCATCCCCATCCATCTTGGTTAGAAATACCCCGTCTAAACCTATCTTCTCCTCAAAGGTTTTGGCGATGTTGACCGCATCCTGACCGGTCATGGCATCTGCCACCAGGATTATCTCTTGCGGCGAAACCGCTTTTTTTATCTTCCGCAGCTCCTCCATCAACGGCTCGTCGATATGCAGTCTACCCGCGGTGTCGATTATCACTAAATCCTTACCTTCTTTCCGGGCATGCTCCACTGCGGATTCGGATATTTTAACCGGATCATCTTTGATCGTATAAACCGGAATATCCAGCGACTTGCCCAATATCTGAAGTTGATCTATGGCAGCGGGGCGGTAAACGTCTGCCGCCACCAGCAGAGGGAATCTCCCTTTCTTTCGGTAATATCGTGCCAGCTTCCCGCAGGCGGTGGTTTTGCCCGATCCCTGAAGCCCCACCAGCATGAAGATCGTAGGTGGCTGAGCGGAGAATTTCATGTCCGCTTTATCTCTGCCCAAAAGAGCGGTCAGCTCTTCGTTGACGATCTTGATCACCTGCTGTCCCGGGGTGATGCTTTTAAGAACCTCCTGTCCTACGGCTTTGCTTTCGACTTGGGTGATAAAGTCCTTGACCACCTTGTAGTTGACATCCGCCTCCAAAAGCGCACGCCTAACCTCTTTCAGGGCATCTTTGATATTACTTTCCGAAAGCCGTCCCTGCCCGCGGATCTTTTTGAAAATACCTTCTAATTTACTAGTCAGATCTTCAAACATACTATCCTACTCAGATTTTGGAGTACCGAAGCTTGCTTCTGCGTTTCTCAGATTTCGGAGTGCGAAAGCTTACTTTTGCACCTTTTGAATTTACTATAAAACACCATGCTCGGAGATACATTTCTTCTGCTACATACGCCAAATTGGACTGAAATTCAAAATAAATAATATAACTATTCAAATCATTTTTGCAAGATAAATTTCAAAGACCTTTGGATAATCACCATGTGAAGGTAGGCTCGTTCTTCGCTATATTTTTATTTGGGGTTGTGATCTACCAAAGTGAATTTTAATACTTTATGCTTTTCTTAATCCCTTAACCACCTGGCAATAGTTACTGCTCTTAAAAATCGCTGCCCCCGCCACCAGAATGGTAGCGCCCGCTTTTTTCACCAGCTTTGCAGTTTCGGGATTTATCCCCCCATCCACTTCTATTTCCGTTTTCAGTTTAAGCTCTTTAATCAATTTCTTCGCATCTTCTATCTTGGGAAGAACCGAGGGGATGAACTTCTGTCCCCCGAATCCGGGATTAACCGTCATTAACAGTAGGAGATCAAGCTCTTTCAGTATGGGCTTAACCATGCACAAGGACGTTGCCGGGTTCAATGCACAGCCGGCTTTGATAT
Organism: Candidatus Zixiibacteriota bacterium; assembly: GCA_043810415.1. Lineage (GTDB taxonomy): Bacteria > Zixibacteria > MSB-5A5 > MSB-5A5 > SM1-73 > CAIVRH01. The sequence continues at coordinate 12,977 of JBDROD010000356.1, forward strand.
TGTAACTTTTTATCAGGTTGATGGTTCTGTCCAGATGTCTGCACGCTTCAATGCTCACCGTCAGATAATCCGCTCCGTTTTTAACGAATTCCTCTACCAGAGAATCCGGATTCTCGATCATCAGATGGACGTCCAGCCGAAGATCGGTGCAGCGGTTGATGGCACCCACGATCATTGGTCCGAAGGTGAGGTTGGGGACAAAATGCCCGTCCATGATGTCGAGATGGAGCAGCTCCACTCCGCATTTTTCCACTGCTTTTATTTCCTTTTCTATGTTTCTGAAATCAGCCGACAAAAGAGAAGACGCTATTTTTATCATCGTATACCCCTTGAGGTTTTGACTTTGTTTGCTATATAACCTTATCTCTAATTCAAGTTATTATAAGGATTTCATCGGAAAAGGATTCGGTTGAGGTTGTGTATCGTATTTGTCTCTCGAATGTTGGTTTTCGTTTATAGACCAAACCGAAGCCCAAAACCGAAACCGATAACCAGGACTATTTCAAACTTCTCAACAAATATGTCCCTCTCTCCATGTGGTAGAAAAGGTAATATGGGGGTTGAGGTTTATTATGATATTTCACTCCGTTGTGCTCACCACCAAATCGATCTCTGTTCCTCGCAATATTTTATCCCCCGGCATTATCGATTGATCCAAAACGGTTCCCGGAAGGAAATCGTCATTGGTTTTCGATTTCTTCTTTCCTATCTGAAGCCCGATCTCCTGCAATATTCTTCTGCTCTCCTCTATGTTCTTCCCCACCAGATCCGGCATCATCACCGTATCCGGCACCACTCCCAGACTGGCGACTATGTTCACCGATGTTCCCGGTGGAACCGACAGTCCGGATGAGGGGATGTTTTCGATAACCACGTCCCGGGGGAAGGAATCGGACGGTACCCAGCTTACTTCCCCTAACTGCAAACTCGCCTGACCCAAAAGCAGCTCTGCCTGCCGTACGGAAATTCCCTTAAGCTGGGGAACGATCACCGCCTCCTCGGCTTTGCTTACCCTAACTTTAACCATCCTTCCCTCTTTGATTTTGGTCCCCGGTGCGGGGATCTGAGAGATTATCGTTCCCGGCTCTTTGGATGGATCGGTC
>JBDROD010000357.1:0-3799 GCA_043810415.1 Candidatus Zixiibacteriota bacterium
GGACAAAATGCCGACCAGAGGGTTGAACAAAGTCTTAGCCAGCAGGTATACCGACATGAAAAGGACTATAAGCATCAGGACATGAAATATGCTGAGCACGGACCAACTGTCTGCCGCTCCCGATAACCGCATTATTGAACCGATAATAATATGATAAACCGGAGGGTAAATGCTCGGATAGGACGTAACCGGATCGTTGAAAAAATATCCGGCGGAGCAGAACAGAATCTTGGCTGCATGAAAATCCACGTCCGGAAGATTTCTCCCCACCGGCACGGAAATGGTGGTCAACGGTGAGACATAGAGTACTGCAAGGCATAAAACCAGAACCGGGGCAATCAAGCTGTCCGTAATTTTGGCTTTTCGCCAAAGATACACCAATAGGCCAACCCATAGTGAAAAATATACCAGTGCTAATGCCGTTCTCAAAATAGGATCGTTTGACTGTATTATTCTTTCGAGGAGGAAGCTGGAAACGGCGTAAAGAACGAATATAAGGCAAATCAAATGCTTGGTGCTTTTAAAACGTTCGAAACCACTCATTCTATCTCTTCTCTCCACCCAAACCTTAAGTAGGATTTCCGGCTAGTGGTATGTAATATAAATTCGTTCCCTGTTGTAGTTGCCTGATTTATGGTTCGACAGGCTCACCATCCTGAGCTTGTCGAAGGATCAGGCTTACCGGTAACAATGCTCAATAAATTGAGCAACTACATTCACTCTGAACTTTTGTTACAGTCCGCTAGTAAGTTAACTTCTTTTTATAAATGTAATGGAAACGGGAAAGGATGCAACAGAAAATCTGCAAGATGTTGAGGATGATTGTGTCGGGAAGGGAATCAAAAACCACTTGGAATTGCCGTTTTATGCCTTATATTTAATGGGTACAATTAAACTGTAAGAATACTGACAATCTTCAACTCGTCTGTTATCAAATGCTTGGTGAACGTTACCAGATCATAGAAGAGATCGGTTCCGGGAACATGGGAAGGGTTCTTAAGGCGGTCGATTTATTAACCCGGGATACGGTTGCCATAAAAGTTCTGTTACACCAAGAACCCGAATTCGTTTCAATGTTCAAAAATGAATTTATCCTGCTTAAGAGACTTCACCATCCCAGCATCCTCCGGGTGTACGACTTTGGTTTCAGTGAAAACCGGGAACCGTACTTGTCCATGGAAGATATCAAAGCCTGCTGTTGGGAGGAAGTCCTCCATCCACCGGATCTCAACAAACTCTACCCGCTTTTGCTCGAGATTCTGTCTGCATTGGATTTCCTTCATTCCACGAAAACCATTCACGGCGACATTAAACCGTCCAATATATTGATAACGCCAATAGCGGATGATCAAATCGCGGTCAAATTCACCGATTTTGGCTTTGCCGAATACGAAAAAGTCGAAGACCCAACCCGGTGGAAAGGAACCCTTCCCTATCTGGCTCCCGAGATTATCCGCGGTGAGAAATATACCACCCAGGCGGACCTGTACTCGGTGGGGGTGCTCATTTACGAAAGCCTATTTGGAAAGCCTCCATTCGATGATGCCGACCCCATGAAACTGGCCAAAAGTCACCTGGAAAAGGATGTGGTAATCCCCAAGGAACCTTCCATTCCTTCGGAGTTGAAGAACGTTATCCTTAAGCTTTTGGAAAAAGACCCCATAGATAGATTCTTCTCCGCCGGGGAGATCATAACTCGAATACAGGAACTCTCCGGCATCCAACCGGATAATTCCGGAAGCGTTCTTGCCAAAAGCCTGATCCGATCCTGCGGTTTCGTTGACCGGGATAAGGAGCTGTCCGTTCTAAAGGACACCCTGACCCGGATGGCTAATGAGGGGAATCGAATTGTCCTGATCACCGGCAAGTCCGGAATCGGGAAAACCAGACTGCTGGAGGAATTCTCTGCCCGATCACAAGTAGAAAGTTTTCCGGTAATAAACCTTCAGTATAAAGAGGCTGAATCCCCTGAAACCCAAAAGAACCGAATCTTTGAATTCATTGAGCCTGATTCTCAACCGGCAATCCTGATTTTGGAGAATTCGGAAAAAACCGATGATTCCTTCTTGGAATTTCTCTCCGCACTTGTGCATGACCAACCGGATAAAAAGCGCTTAATCTGTCTCACCTTAACCGTAGACCTCTCCCCTTTCGAAGAAAACCGCAGGATCATGGAGACAGAAAATAGAATCCGGTCAATTTGCGGAAATGCACTGCTTACCATTAACCTGGACAACTTAAGCCAGACCGGAACCCGGGAGTTGCTCGATTCCATGTTTGGCTGGAAGGAAGATACAGATCAGCTTTCTGCAGTTATGCATGAGGAGACCGGCGGGAATCCGCTCTTCATCATCCAGCTGATGAACCTGTTGGCAGAGGAAGGGAAAATGTCCCGATTGAACGAATTATGGTCTTTAGAGCCTCAGTGCATTGAGGAAAGCCGCATCCCTTCGAGCATAAGAGACGGAATCGAAAATCGGGTATCACATTTGGACCAAAGTGGTATTGAACTTCTCCAGTTTGCTTCGGTTTGGGGTAGGGAGATGGAATTGGACTGCCTGGTGCAGATGACCGGTTTTACTGAGGAAACCATCCTGTCCCGGTTGAAAGATTCCATCTTACTCGGTTTGATTGAAAACGTGTCCGACCCGGATAAAAAAAGAATCCGATTTGTTGATAACCTCTCCCGAAGATTTTTATATTCCCAGATCGACCCGGAAAGAAAAAAAGCCCTGCATCAGGCGGCGGGAGAAATACTGGAGAGATCAGACCGTCCAGAAACCGGGAAGCAAATCTTCATGCTGGCCGATCACTTTTACCGAGCGGAAGCTGCGGAACCGGCAATAAGATATTCTTTGCTGGCTGCCAGGAGAGCGGAGAGTGAATTCAACCGTAACCGGGCAATTATCCATTACAGCCATGTTCTGGAGCTTTGCGATCGGTTTACCTCCCTCTTCCCTATTTCCCGAGAAGAAATGCTGGAGAGTCTGGCAGATCAATTCGAGCTAATCGGTGAGCTGCAAAAAAGCCTTAAGCTGTATGAGGAAGCGCTAAGGATGCGGACATCAAGGGCTTCGGATACTCCAAAAACGGCATTATTGTATACGAAGATGGGGAAGATCTACGAAAAGATGTCTCTTCACGATCAGGCGATAAAATTTCTGGAAAAATCATTGGAACAACTCGAAGCATCCGGAAGCCGGAAAGACATGGCTGCCACCCGGATCGAGTTAGGTTGGGTGTATCTCAGGATATCCGACTACCCCAAAGCCCAAGAGTATTTCGAGGAGGTTTTGAATGATCTGCAAAAGGAAATCACCACCCGGGAGTTAGCTTCGGTTCTAAGCGCTCTGGGGAGCATAAATTGGACTCTGGGTAATTACCCGGAAGCAAATCGTCTCTACTTCGAGAGTCTGGAGGTCTCCAAACAAATCGGAGACCTTCAAAAGATAGCGGATAATTATGGCAATTTAGGTTTGGTAGCCAGACATCGGGGTAACTTCAAAGAGGCCATAGCTTACAATGAAAGATCCTTAGAAATTTTAAAAGATCTTCAAAACCAGTATCGCCTGTCCATAGTGTATGATAACCTGGGCCTGGTCTATTTGGATACGAATTCATGGGATAAAGCTCTGGAATGTTTGTACAAAGCCAGAGAGCTTCAGGAAAAAAATGCCGATCAAATCGGCCTGGCTATTTCCAATAACAATATCGGCTTGATCTACCTTAGACGGGGAGAGCTGTCATCAGCCGGCGAGTTCTTTAACCGGTCACTGGTTCAATTTCGAACCGGTCGACG
>JBDROD010000358.1:0-15708 GCA_043810415.1 Candidatus Zixiibacteriota bacterium
CTGCGGATATGTACCAGAAAGATCATGATGAAGATGGCAACGATGATCAACTCCTGGATCAAAGCGTCCGAGAGGGTTTTAATGGATGCGTGGATCAACTCCGATCGGTCGTAAGCCGGTTTTATCACCACCCCCGCAGGAAGCCCCGGCTTCAGCTCCTCTAATCTGCTTTTCACCAGATGGATGGTCTTCAAAGCATTCTCTCCGTATCGCATTACCACTATACCACCCACCACTTCTCCCTGACCGTTCTTCTCCGCCAGACCTCTCCTCATCTCCGGGCCGATATGCACAAAAGCCACGTCCCGCACCAAAATGGGAGTGCCGCTATCGTCCGCCCCCAACGGGACGTTTCTTAAGTCCTCCAGATTCTTGATGTATCCCAATCCCCGCACCATGAACTCCGTCTCCCCCATCTCAATCACCCCTCCACCCACGTCACTGTTGGATTTTGCTATCGACTCTTTAACTTGGGTTATGGGGATGTGATATGCCAGAAGCTTGGCCGGATCGACTTCCACCTGATACTGTTTGACAAATCCCCCCACCGAAGCCACTTCTGCCACCCCCGGCACGGAGGTGAGCTGGTATTTTAGATACCAGTCCTGGACAGATCGCAGATCGGACAGGTCATATTTCCCCGATGTATCCTCCACCGTATATTCGTAGATCCAGCCCACGCTGGTCGCATCCGGTCCCAGCTGTGGATTTACTCCCGCCGGCAATCTTCCCTGCGCGAAATTGAGATATTCCAGCACTCTCGAACGGGCCCAGTATAAATCCGTCCCCTCTTCAAAGATCACAAAGACCAAAGAATAATTAAAGAAAGAATATCCCCGCACCACCTTGGTCCGGGGGACGCTCAGCATGGCGGTGGTCAAAGGATAGGTGACCTGATCCTCCACGATCTGGGGTGCCTGTCCCGGGTAATCGGTTTTGATTATCACCTGAACGTCGGACAGATCCGGAATGGCATCCAATTTTATGTTCAGCAAACAATAGATACCAACCACCACCAGCACTGCGGTAAGGAGGATCACTATGAATTTGTTCTTAACCGAGTATTCGATTATCTTTTCTATCATGACGTTTCTCCGGTTACCTCACCCACTATTTCCCCCTCTCCATTCCGTGGATAGGGGGGATTAAGGGGGAGAGGTTTACTTAAGCGGCACCAGCTCCATCCCGCATTCCGGACATTTACCCGGTTTATCCGAGAGGACGTTATGATGCTCCTCCATGGGGCAGGTATACACTATTCTTCCGGTCTGGGTGATCGGAACCAGCTTCATCCCGCATTCCGGGCAATCCCCGGGACCGACCTGAAGTATGTGACTGTGTTCCGGCATGGGACAGGTGTAAACCTCACCTGCAGATTGTGCCATTTTATTCGGAGTCAGATTAAGATTACCATCCTTATGTTCTTCAGCTTTTTGTTTTTCAGTTTGGGGAAGTGTGGTGGTAGAGACATTGGCATCCGAACTCTTAACACTGGCATCTGGTTTCTGGACACTGGTCACTGGACCCTGTTTTCTGCTCTCCAGCATTTTCTTGATCGCCTCCTGGGTTTTGCTCTCCGAGTCGAGCATGAACTGGGCTGATACCACCACCATTTCATCCGGCATAAGCCCCGATTTGACCTCCACCACGTTCCCTTCACCCGAAGCTCCGGTCACCACCTCCCGGGGTGAATACTTACCCCCGCCCGCATCCACGAACACGATCTCTCTTTTACCTGAATGAATGACTGCTTCTTCTGGAACAACGAGACTCTTGTCGGGCAAAGTCGAAGCTATGTTTACGTTGGCATACATCTCCGGTTTCAGTTTGAATTCCGGATTGGGAAGCTCGATTCTGACCTTCACGTCTCTGGTCGTCTGATTCAAATAGGGATAGATATAAGATATTTTTCCGGACAGCACTTCTCCGGGGAAGTAAGACAATTTAATCTGAGCCGTCTGTCCGATTTTGATGTAAGGCAGCTCGTATTCGTAGATCTTCGCCAAAATCCAGACAGTGGATAAATCCGCGATTTTATAAAGCTCGCTCCCCATTTCGATCGAAGCGCCTTCGATTAAGTTCTTTTCGGTCACCACCCCATTGGCGGGAGAATATAAGATCATCGTCTTCTTGACTTCTCCGCTTTTTTCCAGCTTGTCGATCTGCTCTGCGCTGATATCCCAGTACAACAGCCTCTGCCTGGTGGATTTAAGCAGCTCCTCCGCTCCCCTTCTGGCTTCGGGGTAGGGGGAATCCTTCAATTGTTGAAAGTTCTTCAATGCGGTCAGATACTCCTGTTGGGTGCTGACCAGCTCCGGGGAATAGATCTCCAGAAGTGGCTGGCCCTTCTTTACCGGATCACCGGTATTTCCCACGTATAGTTTTTCGATCCAACCGGAGATTTTGGCGTTGACCGTGTATAAGAGCTCCTCGTTGTAGTCGACGTTTCCGACCGTACGGATGGTGCGGGTCAGCTCCTTTTCTTCGACCATGGCGGTCCGTATTCCCATATTCTGTACCGTGACCGGATCAACGCTGATCGCCCCCTCCTGAACCTGGTCCTCGTAAACCGGGACCAAGTCCATTCCCATCTGATCCTTTCCCGGCTTGTCGGATACGAAGGTCGGGTCCATGGACGATTTCCAGTATTTGATCTTCCTTTCACCTATCGGTTTGGTCTCGGAACTCACCGAGGTTCCTTTGATCGGGGTAAGCTTCATTCCACAGATGGGGCAATTTCCCGGACCCTCCTGAATGATCTGCGGATGCATTCCGCAGGAATAAAGCTGTTTTGCGGTGGCAGCCTCTTTTCCGGTCGCTTCTTCAGAAACGGCGGATCTCTTTGCTATCAAAAGCCCCCCCACCACACCAATTCCAAGCGCTACCACCATCAGCGATATAATCAAAGCCCGGTTTAATCTTTTCTCTGACATTTTATTTCTCCTGACTTAAACCAGCGGTTTTCCCACCATCTCTTCCAGCCTCGTCACAGTCTGGAAGTAAGAGCTTAAAGCTCGGTAATAAGCGATCTGATAATTGTAAAACGTCATCTGATTGTCCAGAAGCGTCATGAAGTCCACCTTTCCCACCTGGTAGGCGGATTGAGCCGACTCCAGCGACTGCCGGGCTTGAGGCAAAATCGCCGTCTGGTACAGTTCTATCTGTTTCTGGTACCGATTTAAAGTGTAGAAAAGCTCCGAGACCATAAATTTCAGATCGTTCTTCATCCCTTCGAACTTCTGCTGAGATGATTTTAAGTCGAAAGCCTTCTCTTCGATTTTTTTCTTTTGTTTTGACCAGAAATAAAGCGGTATCTCCAGGCCGGCGGAAGCGGAGACGAAGTTTCTCTCTGCCGTAGGGTCCATGCTCATGTCATTTTTCATGCGCATGTAGCTTAAAGAGAGTCTGAGATCGGGCCAGACTTCCCTTCGGGTCATCTTATATTCCGCTTCGGAAGCGTTGACCTCAAATCCCATTCCTTTCAAGCCCGGATTGTTTTGTATGGCCAAATCCTGCAGTTCGTCTTCCGAGTAATTCACCTTCCTGAAGGTGATCTCTCCGGCCTCTCCCAGTGAATCCTGTGGATTTCTATTAAGCAGAACGTTTATCCTGGCAGAAGTCCCCCTTCTCATCTCCTCCAGAGAAATGAGTTCATCCAGCATCTTGGAAACCTCCACCTGAGCCTTTAAAACGTCCTGCTGTAAACCTTCACCCACAGAATAACGGGTATTGGCGATATGGGCGAAATCTTCCAGCAGTCGTTTATTTTCCCGGGCGATCTCAATGTATTTCTGCAACTGGAAAAGCTGGTAATAATTCTGCTTCAGCTCGCTCAAGACAAAGTTCTTGGCACTTTGATAATCCTCCTGCGTCTTAAGTGCCATGTTATTCGCGGATTTCTTTGCCCACCCCAGCTTTCCGGGAAAGGGAATGGTTTGGGAGAGCATATATTCCGTCCCGCTCATGGTTGCCTTGCCCAAGGTCCATGATCTGGCGGAAAGATTTACCAGACCTGCCTGGAACATGGGATCGGGCCAGGAGCCGGCTGGCGGAACTTTGGCTTCGAAAGCCCGGTAACGTAACTCAGCTGCTTTTAAGTCCGGATTGGTTCTTAAAACCTCCGCTATAAGCGTATCTAAATTCAATTCTTGTGCTTGGATCGAAGGAGCTGCCAAGGCGAGCAGACTTATGCTGATTACCAATCCGGATACAAGTAAAATTGTTTTCAAGTAGACCTCCTAAAGTAAAAAAAGATGTACACGCGCTGGGGTCACTAATCAATTGCCGAGGGTTATCTCGATTTGACTTTTTAAAGATATAGTTCCACCCTTCGGAAGGCAATAGATTAATCGCTTCTAACTTTACTTAAGGAGTTTAAATGAGAAAAGATGATTGGAGAATGTAGAGGGGACGATCTCTGCTGGAAAGTTTGAAAGTATTATCAGATGAAAAATCAATCGGGGTTAGTTGTTTCTCTTGAACCGATACTTTTTCTAAGGTTAAAAAAACTGCATCCGGCTTACTATCGTAATTTAAAACGACTACTGCGGGGGAACGATCCTCTGGTTTCCTTTCGGACACCTGGCAGGGACAATTTTGTTCAGCCGTATTATTGTTTTGTAATTTATGAGAGGAATTTTGACAGCAGCAACAAGTCTTTTCCGGTAAGTCTGTCTTTTGATCCGAAATCTGATTGACCGGACATGACTGCCCGGAAAAAGATGCAAATAACAATACGCTGGCTATGAGAAGTGTCGTTATTTTGGTTAGCATGTTTAATTTCGCCTTTGGTTATTCCTCGTTCGAAGATCAAGATAAAAATGTAAAACGATTATTATAATGTCAAAGTTATATACGACAATCTATATCTTATTTGTTTGATTTAATCATTTTGCCCTATGATTTAATATTGAACAATTTCGATCAACCGAATTCAGTTCTAGCAACAAACCGTCATTTCTTTTGATCTTCTTTCTTTCTTCCTTTGCTTTTATCTTTGCGGCGGTATGCACCATATGGTGCATATCGGCGGACGACGGACAGCGGACGGCGGACATTCTTTCTTCCGTCATTCGTCATGAATTCGAATATCTCTTCAACGCATCGTAGAACGCTCTCCAGAAAGGATCCACGATCGGGTGTTTGAGTTCCTTTTCCTTTTCACCTTCGATCAGGATCATCCCATCTTCCGGTCTGGTAAACTCACCGACTACAGAGGACCCGATCTTTTCCCGGGAAAGGGAATCGACGATTTGATCCGCTTTATTCCCCTTACACGAGATGATCAGCGTTCCTTCGCTGATGGACGCATAAGGATCGATGCCGAAAAAATTGCATATTTCCGGGACACAATCCTCCACTACGATTTTCTCCTTCTCGACTCGGACGCCCACACCCGCTGCTTCCGCCAGCTCATGCAGAGCTCCCCAGATCCCGCACTCGGTGGCATCGTGCATGGCGGTGACGCCGTTCTCCCTCACCCCGGCGCTTACCGCGATTAACGCATCCTCCACCACCGACATCATCCAGAACACATTTTTTACTTTACTGGTAAACTCAGCTCCGAACTCCTTCTCTATGACCTGAGGAAACATGGTCGCCAAAATGCCGGTGGCTTCGATGGCCGGGCCCTTGGTGATAATGATCTTATCGCCCGGCTTGATGAATTGCGGCGTCACGTATTCCTTTTTGTCTCCCACCCCTATCACCGTCGCTCCCCCCACCATGGGATAGTGACAGTTCTCGTATCTGGCGGTATGACCGCAGACTATGGATACGCCGTATCTTTCGCACTCCCTGTGGATCACCTCCCAGGTGAGTTCCAGTTGTTGTTTGGTTATCTCCATGGGAAGATTCAAATCGATGGACAGGTAAGCTGGCTTAAGCCCGCTGGTAACCTCGTCCGATAGAAGTATGTGTATGGCAAACCACGCTGCCTCCTCCCATCCATACTCCGGCACGATGAACACCGGATCGGTGGTCAAAGCCACCGCTTTATCCCCAATCTCCACGATCCCGCAATCCGTCCCCGGCATCGGACCCACCAGCACGGATTTGCTTTTTTTCCCCAGCCGCGGATAAATCAATTCTTCGAAAATCTGTGCAGAGATCTTTCCTATTTCGGGAAGCTCAGCCATTTTAACCTCCTCTTATTTGATTCGGATAACTGATGACCAATGAAGGATAAAATATTTTATCATAATCACCAATTCGTCATTCGTCATCCGTTATGTTTTTATCTTCCTTTTTCCATCTTCCTTCTGCTACTAAAAAAACCGCCACCTCATCCGGTAACGGTGCGCATCTCCCTCCGCTGGCATTATCCAGATCAGGTTAAAAGGGTTTTTTCTCAGCCTGTCCCGCCAAAGACGGGTCCAAGCACCCCTGTTACATGTCAATTTACTGAGGGTGGGCAGACTCGAACTGCCGACCACCTGCTTAAAAGGCAGATGCTCTACCGTCTGAGCTACACCCCCATAGGAATATCCTCCGCCTCTGCGGAGCAAAATGGTTGAATGCCTACCCCGATGGGTCTTTGTGGCATTCTCATCAATCACCGATTCATACGAAAGAAATCATATGAACTTTGATCGGAAATTGAATCAGTCTAAAATACGAGGAATAAACTTAATGTCAAGAATAATTTATGAAGTCTCTGAAAAAGCAAAAAAGGATCGGGCAGGATGCCCTATCCTTTGGATTCAAACTCGAACCTGCAAGGTGAAAAACAATCATGCTCTCGTAGGTAGGCTCCCAGCCCTGCTAAAAGATATCCCTTTCTCCTCTTTGTGTTGAGAGGGGGAGAAGGAAGGCGGAGGAAAACACAAAACCAACGCGTACTCTATTTGAGAAAAGTCATCTTCCTGGTGCTTCGGTAATCATCTGCTACCAATGTATAGAAATATATTCCGCTGGAGAGATCATTGCCCTTATCGTCTTTGCCGTCCCAGACCACTTCGAAGTTTCCGGCTTTCTGGAAGCCGTCTACCAGTGATCTCACCTTCTGTCCCAGGATGTTGTAAATTTTCAGCGAGGTATGGGTCGCCTTTGACCTGTTGCTTACCGAATAACGAATGCTGGTAACCGGATTAAACGGGTTGGGGTAGTTTTGGGAAAGCTCGAAAGACTCGATTCCCACAGAATTCTCGTCTTCATTTACATCCGCAGCCAGGGAGACCGTTATTTGACCTTCATATGGCAGATACCCGGTCTTGGTAACCACCACACTCATTTCCCCCACGTCATCTAAATTGACTTCGGCCGAAAGATATCCCTCCTGATCGGTTTCCCCTTGGTACTTGATCTCGCCGTGCAAAGTTAGAGTAACGAAAGCATCCTTTACGCCCATACCGCTGGAGGTGACGGTAAAAATGATGGTTTGCCAGCCCAAGTTGACCTCCTGTGGATGTACCACCTCAAAAGTCAGGGGAAGATCTGTCCATACCTGCATCTCCGGATCGCCAAACAGATTGTGTCCGTAATTGAGATCCCGGTAACTGGGATATTCACACCGGGAGAGAGCTTCCGCCACTCCGATATGGTGTTCCGGATTGCCGTTGGTTAGATATTCCAAGAATTTTTCGAAGAGCAAGTAGGAGACGCTTACCCAACCCCATCGGGAATAACCCAGGAATGCCACCCCCCCCTTCTGCGAAGCTAAAGGATAATATTCGCCCACACATGGCTCATCCCCCAAGTAAGGATATTCGTCTACGTCAATGGCACTCTGGCTGCATGAAATTGAATACATGATTCCGTACTTTTGATTGTTGCCCAGATCGGGCAGATACCCGTTGCCATCGGCTTTGCCGCTCAAAGTGGAAACCCAGGATTTGGGACTTCCGTTGATAAGATTCGATTTGGACACAAAGGCATTGGCTTTCCCGTGCGCCAAGACTCCGATAATGCCCCAGCCTTGGTTCATCCGGTCTATACAAGTCCCCCCGTTGGGACCTGTGGGATTTTCGGCACCCCCGGTGGGCGACTCTATCAAGGTGTACAGATCTTGGGAAAAGCCCGATGGAACAAAGGGAGAAACCAAAACATGCTGTCCTTCCCCCGAGCTCCAATCTCTCATCTGATCGGAACATAACCACAAAGCCGAAGTCAGATAATCTAAAGAACCGTTCCCCGGATTCTTCTCGTAGGAAAGCAGCTTCTCCACAAAGGCTTGTGCTTCCGCGGCATCTCCGCAAGGCACCCGGCCAACGAACAGATCCGGGAAAAGATCGGGCCGATCCTGCTGTGGTTCCCCCCACACTCCGTCATTGTCTAAGTCCCAATCGCCATCCACGTCGGAGAAATAAAGGTCGCAGATCTGCTGGTTGGTCATGGAGGGGATGGTAGTGGTGTTGGTAGGATAAGCGTATCTTATGGGGACCACATGCTCGTCCCCGCCCAGAAGCACCCAGATGGTTCCCTTCTGATATGCCTCGATCAGGAAGTTCCTTAACTTCTCCGCATCGTCTCTTCCGGTGTAATTGGAAAGTATCGATTCCATGCTAACCGTGCCTGCCTTTATTCCCTTTTTGGTCTTCCAATCGACCAAGGGCAAAAAAGCCGACTCAAGATCCGAGGCGGTGACGATAAGATAAGCAGGAGACTGGGAACTGTCAGGTGTCTCGCTCGACGATGCCAGTCGGTGATTCATTTTCGTCAGGCTGGAGATATCTTCCCGGTTGGAAACCATCTGGTGCAATATCTCTTCATACATCCTGTTCATTCTTTCAGTTCTCGCCTGTATCCGGGCAGACCTGGGCAGTTTAACATCGTCCCGCAATTCCACGGTTATATTTATCTGGTTATAAAACAAAAGCCGTTTTGACTGGGGAAAGTACTCCAGAGGATATACCGCCAAAATCACCAGGTGATTCCCTCCCAGGTATCCTTCCTCCAATAACTCCGCTCTCTTTCCCGGAAAGGGTGAATCGGTGTCGTAGATTCTTGAATCCGGAGCGGTCCATTCTTTGGTATCAGATCCGTCCGTCTTCTCATCCGACTGAGTCGGCAGAACCGAATATTCTCCCAGCAGAACATGCTGCTCCGCTGAAACGAGTACATCGACCACTTCGGTATTGGCCGGAAGCAACAAACAAACGGTCTTAACCGGAAGCATAGGGGAACCGGCTGTCAGAGTGCTTGCCGATCCTTTCAAAATTATCCGATCGAACCCGTTCTCTTTTTCAAGCGAAAGATCGCTGGGTGAAAAACTGATAGGATACGTAAGCTGATGATCCGTCACGTGGGAATCAGCCAATCCAAAAGAGATTACCTGCACCGCTAAAAATGTGAACAGAAAAATTCTTGAACCCCTGCTCATAATTTCCCCCCTTACTAATCGAATTTGGAGAGGATCGAAATCACGGTCACCTGCTTTCGCAACATTTGTGCCGGTGGGTGAATTTTTCGAATGGTAAGGGAATTTCGTCTGATTCCGATTTTTATCAATAACTTATCGGATAGCTGTCAGGAGGGGAGCTAACTGCACTATTTGAATTGAAGGAATTTGTCACCCCGAGTATGGGAGATACCCAATAACTTGTGGTATTCAGTCTATATCACCACAATGGCAAAAAAATATTATGAAATACACTTTTTTCCCTTGACAAAGTTCGAACATAGAGATAATATATATGAAAATGGACGATTGAGGGCAAAAGTGGACATAAGAGGACCAGGATTATAGTATAAACACTCAGAGATTATTTTTATTAATGAAGATTGGACTTTTCATGAACATCAGAATAAAAAACAACAGCGGTTCTTTGAAGATACGTTTGAGGTAACATTAGTAAGATTCAATAGGAGAGCATGCTTCGAATGAAGCCGATATGCGATAATTGATATAGGTTTATAATCATTGACCCTTTCTATATTTGTTTCTGGATTGTCTTTGTCTTAACCTTTATTCTCTCAATTCAAATGACTTCTCTTAAAGGTAATTACACCACTACCATAGATGAAAAAAGGCGACTTAAGCTGCCCAAGAAGCTGCGAGAAGCCATGTCCCTTTCCCCAAATGAACAATTGGTTATCGGACCGGGTTATGACGGCTGTATATTTCTTTTCCCTCCCGAAGAATGGGGGAAGCAAGAGGATAAGCTTAAGAATCTCAAAGTGGAATCGGGAGAACACCGCTTTTTGGAACGCGTCTTCGTGCCACAATCCGAGGATGCGAAAATAGACCGATTGGGACGCCTCACCATCTCCTCCCGGCTTCTCGAGCGTGTCCAGATCAAAAAGGATGTTTTGATCCTGGGGGTTTTAACCCGCATTGAATTATGGGAGCCGGAAGCTTACCGGAAATACTTGGCACAGTACCAGCTGAGTTATGAGGAGGTGGCAGAGCGCATCTACCAGGCACAGAATCAGGAAAAAACGTAGAAGCTAAAACTCATCTATGACTATGAAAATTCAGTGAAGTTAAACAGACTCCACAGGAACCTGTGGATCAAAATTTTTGGCTTCTACTTTTCAGAGAACCTCTCCCCTATCCCCCTCCTTTAGACCAGAGGGGGAGGGGATGAGGTGAAGATGTTCCCAGCTGATTTTAAGTTACACATGCATAGAGAGTTTATTAAATAGAAATCTAAACATGCACCAGCCGGTTCTGGCAAAGGAGGTTGTGGATAATCTCGTGACCGAGAACTCCAGTATCATTGTTGATGCCACTGTGGGAACCGGCGGTCATGCGGAAGCCATCCTCTCCCAGTACCCGGTTAAGCTTATCGGCATCGATCGGGATCTAAGTGCTCTCCAGATAACCCGGAAACGTTTGGCCCGTTATAAAGATAGAATCGGATTGGCTCAGCTCCGCTTCAGTCAGATCGAGGAATATCTTTCGAATCTGAAAATTAAAGAGATCTCCGGATTTTTGTTCGATCTGGGGTTAAGTTCCCTGCAGCTGGACACCCCGGCAAGAGGTTTCAGCTTCCAATCGGATGGGCTTTTAGACATGCGGATGGATCAGTCGCAATCCAAAAAGGCTTTTGAGGTGATCAACCACTATCCGGTTTCGCAGTTAAACCGGATTCTTTTCCAGTACGGTCAGGAAAAGTTTTCCAAAAAGATCGCCCGAGCCATTGTGCGCCGGAGAAATAAAACACCGATTTCCACCACCTCCCAGCTCAAGGAAGTGGTGGAATCGGTGATCTATCACCCGTTTCGGATCAAATCATTGGCCCGGGTGTTCCAGGCCATACGCATGGAGGTTAATGACGAGCTCGACCAGTTGAAAGAGGGATTGGATCAAGCCATACGACTATTGGTCCCGGGAGGAAGGTTATGTGCCATCTCCTATCATTCCTTGGAGCATCAATTGATCAAGCGCAAATTTATAAGTGAAAGCCGGGGATGTATCTGTCCCCCCCGACTGCCGGTATGTGGTTGTGGTGCCCGGGCCACTTTGAAGATCATCACCCCCCGCCCCCTGGCACCATCGCCGGAGGAAAAACGAACCAATCCCAGATCACGAAGCGCCCGGCTTTGGGTAGCAGAAAAGCTTGAACCTTCATCCGTTTGAAGGATGGTGAGGCGAAAAATTGAAGCGGAACAAAATCAAGTTTAATCGACTGACCGCCGGAAGGTCAAAAAACTTAAAGTACAAACTCTTTCTGCTTTTCCTTACACCCATATTGATATCATCGCTTTATATCTGGCAGAGGGTGACGGTGATCACCCTCTCTTCTCAGAACAAAGAGCTGCGGGTGGAGATCAAGCAAAGGCAGAGGGTCTTGGATTACCTGCAAGTCGAGGTGGCCCGGTTAAGCTCCATAGACCGGATAGAGAAAACCATCGGCAGCCTGGGATTTGTTCAGCCCCCCTTCGATTCCGTCGGGGTGATTTTGGAATACGCCGAAGCCCCCGCATTCGATACGCTGGGAGAAAAAGAGAACATCTGGTCCAAGCTGAAAGCCCTGCAGAAAAACCTCTTATCCGGGGACAAGGTCGAAGCCAAAGAGATCAAACATGAGCGCTAATTCCTCACATGCTAAATCGCGCCGCCGTTTATTTATGCAAAGGCAGGCTCAGGCGCACTGGACCGAGATGTTAAGAAGAAGGTCGACCGTGGCTTTTATTCTGGGGGTTTTGGTATGGTCTCTGATCATGTTTCGACTTTTCTACTACCAGGTGCTTAAGGCGTCTGAATACAAACAGATAGCCACCCGACAGGTTCAATTGCATATCAAGCTGGAATCCAAAAGGGGGATCATATATGACCGGAAGGGAAATGAGCTGGCCATAAATCTGCCTGCCGAATCTTTCTTCGCCGTTCCGGAGAGCGTCAGCAACGTCGAGTTGGTGATCAAAACCTTCTTCCCCTCCCCCAACCCCAAAGCCATCCAGATAAGACAGGATTTGACCAGCCACAAAAAATTCGTCTGGTTAAAGAGAAAGGTGGAAAAAGAGGAAGGGGATAAGTTAAAGGAGATAAAACTGGATGGGGTGTGGGCGAAATACGAGACCAAAAGGTACTATCTGTACGGGGATTTGGCTAAAGAGGCATTGGGATTTGTGGATATCGATAATCGTGGTTTGGGGGGTACGGAATACCAATACGACCGGTTGCTCAAAGGACAGGAGGGAGGGGGGATCTTTCAGCGGGACGGACACCAAAATTATTACCAGACCACCGAATTCCCCATCCAAAAACCGATTGACGGAAAGAGCCTGGTTTTAACCATCGATGTGGAGCTGCAAAGCATTGTGGAGCAGGAGCTGAAGAGGGGAATCGAATTGACCGGAGCGGATGGCGGGTATGCCCTTTTTATGCATCCCCGCACCGGGGAGATTCTGGCTATGGCTTACTGCGGAAAGGATGACGGACTCCCCATAAAAAACCGAGTGATCAGCGACTGCTTTGAGCCGGGTTCGACCTTCAAGCTTATCACTGCCGCAGCCGCCCTGGAGGAAAAGCTGTTTGATCCGGAAGACAAGATCTTTGCCGAGAACGGAAAATTTAAAGTGGGCAGCAAGATCATACATGACGTTCACCCTAACGGCTGGCTGACCTTCAAGGAGTGCGTGATGTACTCCTCCAACATTGCTTTAGGGAAAATAGCTCTGCGGGTGGGAAAAGAAAAGATATACAGCTGTGCCCGAAATTTTGGCGTGGGAATAAAGACTGAGATCGATCTTCCGGGCGAAGCCAGCGGTTTCATCCCCTCGGTCAAGAACAGATGGCCCGATGTGGCTTTGGCCAATATCGGCTTTGGACAAGGGATTTCGCTTACCGCCCTACAAATCGCCTGTGCTTACTCAGCCGTGGCCAATGGCGGTATTTTGATGAAACCTTATCTGGTCAAAGCCGTCTTGGACGAAAAGGGGGATACTCTGAATGCTTTTTCTCCCGTTCCGGTAAGGCGGGTGGTGAGTGAAAACACCGCCAATCTATTGGTGGATTTTTTAAAAGGGGTGGTCACCTCCGGCAGCGGAAAGAAAGCCAAGGTGGACGGTTTGGAGATCGGCGGAAAAACCGGCACCGCCCAAAAAGCCAAACCGGGGGGAGGAGGGTATGAGGAGAACAGCTATTTAGCATCCTTCATCGGTTTCTTCCCGGCTGACGATCCCCAGATGGTCGGCTTGATCTCCCTGGACAGCCCCAGGAGTGCGCATTTGGGCGGATCCACTGCAGCGCCGGTTTTCAAAAATGCCACCCAGCGTATAGTGGCTCTGGCCGGAGAAACCATTCTGACCAGAGTAGCCAAGAACGTACTGTCCGCCAGTAAACAGAAAGCGCCTCTGGCACTTCTGGAACAAAAACTGAAGGAAACCGAACAAAAGTATCTGGTTCAATCCGGAAAGCTGCCGGTCTCGAGCCTACCCGTATCAGATTCCGCATCAGAGATAGATTCACAGATTCCGGATGTCAGGGGGATGACCACCCGTGAGGCAGTCAGGATTTTAAATCGGAAGGATTTGAAGTTCGTGGTCAGGGGGAGCGGAATAGTGGTCAACCAGATTTTTGAAGCCGACTCCAGCCTGGCTAAAGATTCGACCTGCATGATAATCGAATGCCGGCCTTTGTAGTTCCGATTGATCGTCGGATGATCTCTTAAAATGACATTCAAAGCTATTTGGGAGTGGAAACATTTATGTTTGCCCGCTTACTCGAATTCCGGAAATGATAAAGGTAAAGCTGAAGCTTTACCGTCCAGCTGATAATTCAGTAGAATATGAAAAAGCTCAAAGAACTTTTGGAAGCACTCCCCTCCTGTAAGGTGTCGGGAGATGCTAACTTGACCATAGAGAAGATGGAGTATGATTCCCGTCGGGTGGGTAGCGGTGATCTGTTTGTGGCTTTAGAGGGCTATTCCGACGACGGGCACAGATACATAAAATCCGCTTTGGACAAAGGAGCA
This sequence comes from Candidatus Zixiibacteriota bacterium, assembly GCA_043810415.1. Taxonomy (GTDB): domain Bacteria; phylum Zixibacteria; class MSB-5A5; order MSB-5A5; family SM1-73; genus CAIVRH01. The sequence continues at coordinate 14,361 of JBDROD010000358.1, forward strand.
GTGGCGGTGATCATTCAGAAAGATGGAGACTACCGGTCTAAAGCCAAGGTCGTAGTCCCCGACACCCGGGAAGTTTTGGCGATTCTTTCCAACCGATTTTATGATTACCCCTGGAGAAGGCTGAAACTGGTGGGGGTCACCGGAACCAACGGGAAAACCACCATCACCTACCTGGTGCGCTCTATTCTTCAGCAGAATGATAAGAAGGTGGGATTGGTTGGAACCATCGCCTACTGGATCGACCGGCAGAAGATAAATGCCCCCAACACCACCCCGGAATCACTCGATTTGCAAAGGATGCTTGCGCAGATGACCGAACAGGGAATATATGCTGCGGTGATGGAGGTCTCCTCCCATGCTCTGGTTATGCATCGGGTGGACGGGATGGAGTTCGACGTGGCGGTCTTCACCAATTTGAATCACGAGCATCTCGATTTCCACCTGACCATGGATGCGTACCGGGAAGCCAAGGGACGCCTGTTTAAGAAGATAAAAAAGGTTGGGGTGGCGGTGATAAACCGGGACGATCCCCAATGGAAATATTTCTACGACCTGGCCGAAACCAATCGCTGGACTTACTCCCTGACCGATCCTGAAGCCGATTTTTATACCATAAATTACACCTGTACACCGGCCGGCTCTTCAATCCAGCTGGCCACCCCTAAAGGTGAGATGACCCTGCATACGAAGCTAATAGGTGAATCCAATGTCTACAATACCGTCGCTGCCGTGGCGGTCGGATTTGCATTGAAGATTGATCCGACGGCGATAAAATCGGGATTGGAAGATGCAGAGGTGGTCCCCGGGCGAATGGAAAGTATACTGGCAGGACAAGCCTTCAACCTGTGGATAGATTACGCTCACACCCCTCATGCGTTCGAAGTTCTCCTAAAGACCGCCAGGAATATGACCCGGGGGAGATTGTTCTTCCTCTTCGGCTGCGGGGGAGATCGGGATCAGGGGAAAAGACCTTTGATGGGAAAGGTGGCGTCCCGCTATGCCGATCGCATCTACCTTACCGAGGATAACCCCCGGAGTGAAGATCCGCAGGAGATCGTTGCCCAGATTATACAGGGAATGGAGGATAAAAGCAAGGTCGAGGTCATCATCGACCGAAAAGAGGGGATCAAGAAGGCACTGGAAACCGCCCGGCCCGGAGACACCCTGATATTAGCCGGCAAGGGACATGAGGATTATCAGATAATTGGTGATAAAAAGCTGCATTTCTCCGACAAGGAGACGGCGCTGGAGTTATTATCCGCAGATTCAAAGGTAAAAGGACAAATGTGACAGTGTACATGCGTTACAGGATGCATTGGATGAGTTAAGAATGAAGAAACAAGAAGAA
>JBDROD010000359.1:0-3775 GCA_043810415.1 Candidatus Zixiibacteriota bacterium
TTGTGCCTCTACGGGTGGAGTGTTCAACAATTACGCCATCCTCCAGGGAGTGGATAAAATCATTCCGGTGGATATTTATATCCCCGGCTGTCCTCCCCGACCGGAACAGCTGATCGAAGGGATTATGAAACTACACGAGAAGGTGATGCAGGAGCATTTGAAAAATCGTCCGTCGTCCGCTGTCGGCAGTCCGCTGCCAAAAGCATAATAAACCATCATGATATTCGAAATTGTTTATATGAGAAATTAGAGGTTAGTTTGGACAATTTGGTCTTGAATAAAATCAAAGAGAAATTCGCGGATTCGATATTGGAGATCGTTGAATTCCGTGACCAGTTGACCTGTGTGGTCCGAAAGGGTGATCTTCCTGCTTTATGCAAATTCTTAAAGGATGATCCGGAGTTGTCGTTCAATTTTCTCTCCTGTATCAGCGGTGTGGATTTTCCGGAAAGGGATCCCCGATTCGATGTGGTATATGAGCTATATTCTATTAGCAAGAATCACCGGCTGAGATTGAAAGTGAAAGTGAACGAAGAGGAAAGCGTTCCCTCTATAACCTCGATATGGAGCACTGCTAATTGGCATGAAAGAGAAGTTTTTGATCTATTCGGAATAAACTTCGAAGGTCACCCGGACCTAAGAAGAATTTTGATGCCGGATGACTACGAAGGGCATCCTTTGAGAAAGGATTTTCCTCTAACCAGGGAAGAGGTAATGTTTTCACATAACCTAAATCGGCAACCTAAAATAGAATGACAGGTGACAATTGAATATCTGTACATCTGATCTAATCCAAAGAATGGGACCCAACACCATGATCCTCAACATGGGTCCCCAGCATCCTTCCACCCACGGGGTGCTCAGGGTGATTCTGGAGCTGGATGGCGAGACCGTGGTCAAAGCCATCCCGGACATCGGTTACCTGCATACCGGGATCGAGAAAACCATGGAAAGCAAGACCTATGCTCAGGTTATTCCCCTCACCGACCGGATGGACTACGTGGCATCGCTTTCCAACAACTTGGCTTATCTTCTATCGGTGGAGAAGCTCTTGGACATCCAGGTGCCTCAGAAAGCCCAATATTTAAGAGTCATACTGACCGAACTGACCAGAATTTCCAGTCATTTGGTCTGGGTGGGAAGTCATGCCCACGACATTGGTGCCATGACCGTTCTCCTTTATTCCTTTCGCGAAAGGGAAAAGCTCATGGATATTTTTGAGCTTTGTTCGGGTCAACGGATGATGACCTCTTACTTTAGAATCGGCGGACTGGCACAGGACGTCCCGGATGGATTTGAAGCAAAAGTCAGAGAGGTGGTAAACACGTTTCCGGAAAAGATCAACGAATATGAGAAGCTGTTGACCAAGAACAGGATTTGGATCAATCGAACGAAGGGAGTCGGTGTGATTTCGGCTGAAGATGCCATCGATTGGGGTGTGTCGGGTCCTATCCTAAGAGCTACCGGGGTCAAATGGGACATCAGAAAATCGAATCCATACTCCGGTTACGATAAATTCGAATTCGACATTCCCACCCGAACGAACGGGGATGTATACGATCGGTATTTAGTCCGGATGGAGGAGATGAGACAGAGCTTGAGGATAGTCAAGCAGGCTTTGGATGGAATTCCTCAGGGAGATTTCGTTGCTCGCATTCCGGGTGTGGTTCTACCTCCAAAAGAGCAGGTTGTATCCAACATAGAATCCTTGATATTCCACTTTAAGTTGGTGGTGGAGGGATTCTGTCCGCCGAAGGGTGAAGTTTACCATTCGATTGAGTCGCCCAAGGGAGAGATTGGTTATTACATTGTTTCGGACGGGGCACAAAAACCGTATCGGGTGAAGGTGAGGCCTCCCTGCTTTGTCAACTTAAGCGCTTTGCCGCAAATGATCGAGGGTAGGTTGATTGCGGATGTGGTAGCGGTGATCGGAAGTATTGATATAGTTTTAGGGGAAATAGATAGATAAAAGCATCGAAAGTTTAAAGGTTTAAAAGTTCAAAGGTTCAATAATTCAAGGTTTGTAGGATGTTAAGTGAAGTAACAAAGAAAAAAATATCTGAGTTAAAGAGTAAATTTCCGGAGAATAGATCGGCCATTCTTCCCGCCATGCATGTGGTACTGGAGGAAGTTGGACATTACAATCGGGGCATCCTTAAACAGGTGGCGGAGCTTCTGGATCTTAGCGAGATGGAAGTGGCCGAAACAGTCTCTTTTTATACTTATTTCCCCAAAGAAGGCGTGGGTAAATATCATATTCAGATCTGCACCAATCTTTCCTGTATGCTTTTGGGTGCAGAGGGATTGTTACAATACTTGCAGAAAAAGCTCAATATAAAAACCGGAGAAACCACAGCGGATGGTCTTTTTACCTTGACTGCGGTTGAATGTCTCGGTTCCTGCGGGACCGCTCCGGTGATGCAGATTAATCAAACATATTATGAGAATCTCACTAGAACCAAAGTAGACAAGATCATAGATGATCTAAGAACAAGAAAATAGCTGGAACCTGAATGGAAAAGATACTTTTCAAATATATCGATTTTCCCGAGCAGTACAAAATCGACACCTATATCCGCAACTGCGGCTACCAGGCTCTTTCTAAGGCATTGAAAGAATATAAGCCGGATCAGCTGATCGAGATGGTGAAAAAGTCCGGTTTACGTGGCAGGGGTGGTGCCGGTTTCCCGACCGGACTCAAATGGAGCTTTGTACCAAAAGATTCCCCAAAACCCAAATTCTTATTGTGCAACGCAGACGAAGGCGAACCGGGAACTTTCAAAGATCGTTCTCTGATCGAGAGAAATCCTCATCAGTTGATCGAGGGGATCATCATCTCCTCTTATGCCATTGATGCCCATCGGGCTTTCATTTACATCCGGGGAGAATTCGCATTCGGAGCAAAAAGATTACAAGAGGCAATTCTGGAGTGTAATCAAAAAGGTTATTTGGGAAAGAATATCCAGAATTCGGGTTTTGATCTGGATTTGGACGTTTACCGCGGAGCCGGTGCCTATATCTGCGGAGAAGAGACATCTTTGATGGAATCGATCGAAGGGGAGAGGGCAAATCCGAGATTGAAGCCGCCTTTTCCGGCTTCGGTGGGACTGTACAAAAATCCCACGGTGATCAACAATGTTGAAACCTTATCCAATATACCCCATATCGTTTTGAATGGGGGAGAGTGGTATGCTAATTTGGGAATGCCCAAAAGCACTGGCACCAAGATATTCTCACTCTCCGGTCACGTGAAAAAACCGGGGAATTACGAGCTTCCTATGGGTGTTACCCTAAGAGAGTTGATATATGAACACGGCGGCGGAATAAAAGATGACCGCCAGCTTAAAGCGGTCATACCGGGAGGCATCTCCACACCGGTATTGACTCCAGCCTTTTTGGACGTCAAGATGGATTTTGACTCACTTTTCGAAGCCGGTTCGCTTTTGGGATCGGGTGCCACCATAGTGATGGATGAAACTACCTGTATGGTGAAGGCAGCTTATCGAATATCGAAGTTCTTCGAGCATGAGTCGTGCGGTAAATGCGTCCCCTGCAGGGAAGGAACCAGGTGGATCAGACAGATCATGGAACGGATAGAAAACGGGAAAGGAAAAGAGGGTGACGTCGACCTGCTGCGAGACATTTGTACCAATATTGTAGCAAAAACGGTCTGTCCTTTGGGTGATGCGGCTGCTGTTCCCATAATGAGCACCATCGAGAAATTCAGGGATGAGTATGAATATCACATTAGGAATAAAAAGTGTATGGTGGATTT
>JBDROD010000360.1:0-2702 GCA_043810415.1 Candidatus Zixiibacteriota bacterium
GGGTGGTGGATGCTCCTGCATGTAAAGATTGCCACACTTATCACAATACCAGAAAAGTGGATGACCCGGAGGCGGACACATATAGGAAAAATCAACCGGAGATGTGTGCAAAATGTCATGCCAATCCCATAATTGTAAGCAAATATCAAATACCGATTCCCGCTCCATATCAGGCGTATATGGAGAGTGTTCACGGCAGATCGCTAAAAGAAGATAACATCGGAGTGGCAGTTTGTTCCGATTGCCACAAAAGCCATGACCTCAAACCCGCTTCTGATCCTGCTTCCCTCAACTATAGAACCAATATTCCCTCCACCTGTGGGCAGTGCCATCCCTCCGAGCAAGAGGAATATGATCAGGATGCGCATGGAAGCGCGGTAAGAAGAGGAGTTACCGATGCTCCGGTTTGCACCGACTGCCATACCGAACATGCCATTAAGTCATCTAAGGACAAAACCTCTACCACCTTCACCGCGAATCTGTCAAAGATCACCTGCAACCGATGTCACTCGCAGGAGAGGATTATCGAGAAATATGGGATGGTGACTCAGAGGTTTACCACTTATTTGGATACATATCATGGAGTAGGAAGCAGAGCAGGTGATACCACTACCGCCAGTTGTGTCAGTTGCCACACCAGTCACAACATTAGGGCGCAAGATGATCCCCTATCCTCGGTCAATCAAACCAATTTACCCCAAACCTGCGCTAAGTGCCACAAAGGAGCGGGAGCAAACTTCGCCAAAGGATCGGTTCATCTCATACCTTCCACCAAGAAGGATATTGGGGTTTACTGGGTAAGGCGGCTGTACTTGGGGATTATCTTCATAACGATCGGCGGTATGCTGGCTCATAACAGCATAGTTATGATAAAACACATCAGAGATAGATACCGGGAAGCTAAAAGCGGAACGGTGATCAGATTCAATACAGTAGAGGTGATATGGCATTTCCTATTGATGATCTCCTTCACCTCTTTGGTTATTACCGGTTTTGCTTTCAGATATCCGGACTCCTGGTGGTCTTCCTGGATGACTAATTCTCCAGTCGCTTTTGCGGCACGAGGAGTGGCTCATCGGATAGCGGGTGTGATCTTCGTCGGGCTTTTCTTATTCTCTTTCCTTCATGCGGGCTTTTCCAAACGCGGTCGTCAACAGATTTTGGCTAAAATCCCCGTACTTTCGGATATAAGAAACGTGATTCAGAATTTGCTTTGGAGTTTGGGTTTATCCCCGCGGGAACCGGTATATGACCGATACCATTATGCAGAAAAGGCAGAATACTGGGCGTTGATGTGGGGGGGATTTGTTATGATACTAACCGGAATCCCCTTATGGTTTGAAACCGTCTTTCTGGCTTATATCCCCAAGTGGCTTTTGGACGTATTTAAGGCCATTCACTTTTACGAAGCTTGGCTGGCTACTCTGGCCATCGTGGTCTGGCATTTCTTCTATATGATCATGGATCCGGAAACCTATCCGGTCAACTTCTCTTTCCTCACCGGCACCATGACCGAAGAAGATTACCTGAAAAGACATCCGCTGGATTATGAGAAGATGATTGCCAGAGGCGAATTGATCGGGGAGGAGTATGAGGAGCCAATAACGGTTATGGAGGAAGGTGAAAGTCGGGGGGAAAAAGAGAATTTGTAAAACCAGATAAGCAAATTTGTATTGAGATCGCGGTTTGTGTAGGGGTGTATTATGGTTATACACCTCTACATCTTTTATGTTGGAATTTCTGCAATAGCTGCCTCGGTAAGGGCCGCGCGATACTTTAATCCCCCGGAATCCTGCTTCAAAAGCTTTGATTTTAAAGAAGAAAGCTCATCCAAACTCATCTGGATTACCTTTTTTATCTCACCGGTATCAACGGGTCCTAATTCACCCGATATGTAACGTGCAGTGAAAACATGGCTGGTCCATTCTCTCTTTTTCTCGTTACAGGTAAAAGTAACTTGAATTCTTAGAACATATTTCTCCAATGCTATTTCTGTTCCGGTTTCTTCGTAGGCTTCTCTTTTTGCTGTTAGCTCTATATCCTCACCCGGTTTGATTCCCCCCGAGGGAGCCCGGTAAAGCCCTTCCGGGTACCAGGGTTTGGCAATCACTATAACTTTATCATCTTTGAAGATGAACATGGTCACGTCTGAATTCCGCCCATCCTTCATGCTGGCTTGGAGCATCTCAAATTCCTTCGGGTTCATAGAGAAAGACATGACCAGTTCACGGGGTGTACCGTATTTTCTTTCGATGTCTGTGAGCATATGGTCATTTGTAAAAGGTTAATTTCACTCGATGATGAATCGGTATTGAGAGTTGTTGTCGCTTAAGTTAGGTCTCGTATCGGTTTCGGATATCGGTTTTGTCGTTAGTCCTGATACGATAAACGATAACAACTTTATGATGCGTATGCATTTATACGAATAAACGATAAGCAACCGTAGCCGAAACCTTATTAAGCGAAACCATCAACAGAAGGATTTGACAAATAATCCCAAGAAATGCCGATTCTTTTTACATCAGCAATTTCCCTAGCTGAGGCATCACCCTAGGCAGGTAAAATCATAGCATCTTATTGGGCACCAAACACAGAAAAATCAACTTCTCCGGCGATGCATTTTTGAATTGATGATTCTCCCCCCCGGGGACCAAGACTGCATCGCCTTTGTTCAAAGGAACGGTTTTATCCTCCAGGATCAG